>JAXHUR010000030.1:0-35351 GCA_034189505.1 Thermodesulfobacteriota bacterium
ACTGACAACTGACAACTGACAACTGACAACTGACAACTGACAACTGACAACTGACAACTGACAACTGACAACTGACAACTGACAACTGACAACTGACAACTGACAACTGACAACTGACAACATGAGCAAAACCAAAATTGTCATCGCCGACGACTCTCTCCTGACGCGGGTCGTGCTGCGGGATATCCTGCGTCGCGATGCAGAGATCGAAGTGGTGGCCGAGGCCCGCAACGGCTGTGAGGCTCTCGATGCGGTGCTGCGCTGCCGTCCGGACCTGGTGATCATGGATGTGGTGATGCCGGTGATGGACGGGATCAGCGCGGTGCGTGAGATCATGGCGCGCTGCCCCACGCCGATCCTGGTTCTCTCTTCCAGCGTGCGCCCCCATGACGCCCGCGGAGCTTTTCATGCCATCGACTGCGGTGCTCTCGATGTCATGAGCAAGCCGCGCGGTTCGGTGCAGGAAGTATTCGAGCCCATGGCTGAGGCGTTGGTGGAAAAGGTCAAAATGCTGTCGCGACTGCCGGTGCGCCGCCTGGTTTCGGAGAGTCCCCGCATCGCAGCGGCGATGACAGGCATCTCGGCGACGCGCAGCATATTGGCGATCGGTGCTTCCACCGGCGGCCCCAAAACGGTGCTGTCCGTGTTGCGCAATCTCTCCCCCGCCACCCAGGCCTCCATTCTGGTGGTGCAGCATATCGCCGCAGGTTTTGCCGAGGGGTTTGCCCTGTGGCTCGATCGGGAGACGCCTTTTCCGGCCTCTTTGGCGGGTGATGGGGATGTGCCGCGCCCGGGGCATATTCTCGTGGCGCCCCACGATTGCCATATGGAGCTGCGCGACGGCCGCATTCTTCTTACCGATGGACCGATGGTCAACAGCTGCCGCCCTTCAATCGATGTGCTTTTCGCCTCGCTGGCTCACGAACAGCCCGACGATGTGGTCGCGCTTCTCTTGACCGGCATGGGGCGCGACGGCGCCGAGGGGATGGCCGCCCTGAAGTTGGCGAGAGCCGTGACGCTGGTCCAGGATGAAGCGAGCTGCGTGGTGTTCGGCATGCCCAAAGCCGCGATTGCCCTGGGCGGTGCGCAGCAGATTCTGGCTCTGCATGATATCCCCCGCGCGCTGGGGCGTCTGCTCAAGCAGAAGTGACGGGTTGGTTCTTGGCCCGCGACCGCGGTTTGTGGTAGGTTTCCGGAAAAGGTGCCGATCGGCGCAGATGAATGCCGGATATGCACGAAGATCAAATTTCCCTGAAGAGAGGTTTTTCTGCCCATGAGTATTCGCGTCTTCAACACCATGACCGGCCGCAAGGAAGAATTCCAGCCCCTCGAACCCGGTCGGGTGAAGATGTACGTGTGCGGCGTGACCGTTTACGACTACTGCCACATCGGCCACGCCCGCGCCAATATCGTGTTCGACGTCGTCTATCGCTACCTGCGCTACCGGGGGTACGAGGTGCGCTATGTGCGCAACTACACCGATGTCGACGATAAGATCATCAAGCGCGCCAACGAGGAGGGGATCTCCAGCCATGATCTGGCGGAGCGCTATATCCGCGCCTTTGACGAGGACATGGCCGCTCTCGGCCTCGAGGAGCCCACCGATCAGCCGCGCGCCACCGAACATATCGCGGACATTATCGCGCTGGTGCAGCGGCTCATCGACAACGGAAGCGCCTACGAAGCGGGCGGCGATGTCTATTTCGCGGTGGAGAACTTTCCGACCTACCTCAAGCTCTCCAAGCGCAGCCTGGACGAGATGCAGGCCGGCGCCCGCATCGACCCCGGCGAAAAGAAGCGCAATCCCATGGATTTCGCCTTGTGGAAGGCCGCCAAGCCGGGGGAGCCCTCCTGGGAGTCCCCCTGGGGGCCGGGCCGGCCGGGGTGGCATATCGAATGTTCGGCCATGAGTACGGTCCTGCTGGGCGAGTCCTTCGATATCCACGGCGGCGGCAAGGACCTGATCTTTCCTCACCATGAAAATGAAATCGCCCAGAGCGAGGCCGCGTTCGGCAAACCATTCGTCAAGTACTGGCTGCACAATGGTTTCGTCAATGTCAACCAGGAGAAGATGAGCAAGTCGCTGGGCAACTTCTTCACCATTCGCGACATTCTGAAGAAGTACGATCCGGAAGTGGTGCGCTTTTTTATCCTCACCGCCCATTACCGCTCGCCCATCGATTTCTCCGACCAGAATCTCAAGGAGGCGCGCGCCGGGCTGAGCCGTTTCTACGAAGCGCTGCATGCGGCGGATGAGGCGCTTGAGGGGTGTGCTGAAGGGGAAAAGTCCCCGGATGAAGGTGCCGGGCTTGAAGAGGCCTTCCGGCAGGCGATGGACGATGATTTCAATACCGCCCAGGCGCTGGGTCATCTTTTTGAAGGCGCCCGCGCTCTGAACCGTCTGCTGGGGGAAAAGAAATTCCGCAAAAAAGCAGACAAAGTAGCGGCGGCCCGCGCCCTGCGCGACAGGCTGCGTTCTCTCGGCGGCGTGCTGGGGCTGTTCGGCTCCGACCCGGGTGCCTGGCTGCGGCAGCGCAATCTGGCCGGGCTCAGCGAGTTGGGGCTGAGCGAGGGGGATGTCCAGGCGCGCATTGAAGAGCGGCTGCAGGCGCGACGCGACAAGGATTTTGACCGCGCCGACCGGATCCGTGAAGAACTGGCGGAAAAAGGGGTTGAACTGCTCGATACGCCGCAGGGCACCACCTGGAAGGTGAGGTGAGCGCCTTTTCATGGCCCGCTTCGTTCTTTCCACCCAATACGAGCCGCGCGGCGATCAGCCCGCGGCCATAGCCGAGCTTGAGGCCGGGGTCGAACGCGGAGACCATCATCAGGTACTGCTCGGCGTCACCGGCTCCGGCAAGACCTTCACCATGGCCAATGTGGCCGCCCGCCTCAATCGGCCGACCCTGGTGATGGCCCCCAACAAGACCCTGGCGGCGCAGCTCTACGGCGAGTTCAAGGAGCTGTTTCCGCACAATGCGGTCGAGTATTTCGTCAGCTATTACGACTACTATCAGCCCGAAGCCTATATTCCCACCACCGACACCTTCATCGAAAAAGACAGCGCAATCAACGAAGAGATCGACAAGCTGCGCCACAGCGCCACCCGCTCGCTGCTGACCCGCCGCGACGTGCTGATTGTCGCCTCGGTGTCCTGCATCTACGGTCTCGGCTCCCCCGAGGCTTATCACGGCATGCTGGTGGAACTGGTCGAAGGGGCAGAGGTCGAACGCAACGCCCTGCTCAGGCGGCTGGTGGAGATTCAATACCAGCGCAACGACGTTGATTTTCACCGCGGCACCTTCCGGGTGCGGGGCGATGTGGTGGAGATTTTTCCCGCCTACGAGGAGGACCGCGCCCTGCGGGTGACCTTCTTCGGCGACGAAATCGAGGAGATCGCCGAGATCGACCCTCTGCGCGGACGCATCATCGACCGCCTGCCGCGGGTGCATGTCTTTCCCGCAAGCCACTACGTGGCGACCCCGCCGACGCTGGAGCGCGCCATCAAGGAGATCCAGGAGGATCTGCGTCTGCGTCTGATCGAGTTGAAGGCACAGGACAAGCTGGTGGAAGCGCAGCGCCTCGAGCAGCGCACCCTGTTCGATATCGAGATGATGGAGGAGATGGGCTACTGCCAGGGGATCGAGAACTACTCACGCTATCTCGACGGGCGCAGCCCCGGTTCGTCGCCCGCCACCCTGCTCGATTACTTCCCCGATGACGGGCTGCTGTTTATCGACGAAAGCCATGTCACCGTTCCGCAGATCGGCGGCATGTACCGCGGCGACCGTTCCCGCAAGCAGACCCTGGTCGATTACGGCTTCCGCCTGCCGGCGGCGCTGGACAACCGCCCTCTGACCTTCGAGGAGTTCGAGGCGCGCCAGTTTCAGACCGTCTATGTCTCCGCCACCCCCGGCGACTACGAGCTGAAAAAAGCGCATGGTGTGGTGGTGGAACAGATCGTGCGCCCCACCGGCCTGGTAGACCCGCCCATCGAAGTGCGGCCGGCGCAGCAGCAGGTCGATGACCTGATCCACGAAATCCGCCGCACCGTCGAGAGCGCCCAACGGATCCTGGTCACGACCCTCACCAAACGCATGGCGGAGGATTTGACCAGCTATCTTGAAGAATTGGGAATCAAGGTGCGCTACCTGCATTCGGATATCAATACGGTGGAGCGCATGGAGATCATCCGCGACCTGCGCAAAGGGGTGTTCGACGTGCTGATCGGCATCAACCTGCTGCGCGAGGGGCTCGACATCCCAGAGGTGGCGCTGGTGGCCATTCTCGATGCCGACAAGGAAGGGTTTCTGCGCTCGGAGCGCTCTCTGATCCAGACCTGCGGCCGGGCGGCCCGCAACGTCGAAGGGCGCGTTATCATGTACGCCGACCGCATTACCCGCTCCATGCAGGTCTGCATCGATGAGACCGGGCGGCGTCGCGAGACGCAGCTGGCCTATAATACCGAGCACGGCATCACCCCCCAGTCGGTGAAAAAGTCGCTGCGGTCGATCCTGGAGGATATCGCCGAACGCGGCGACTACGGCGAGCTGCCGCTGGCGGCCGAGGAGGAGATCCCTTACGGTTCGCCGCAGGAAATTGTCAAGGAGATCGCGCGGGTCAAGAAGGAGATGCTGGCGGCCGCCGCCGACCTCGATTTCGAAAAGGCCGCCGAGCTGCGTGACCGCATGCTGCAGCTTGAGAAGCAGGAGCTGGCGCTGCGGGGTTCACCCATCAAATAAGGAACGGCCCACCTGTCGCGAATTGAATTCTGGGTGCGACGTCTTTTTCTCACCTTTCTGGAGCGACCATGAATTCATCCTACGACATGATCATTCTTGGCGCTGGAACCAGCGCCATCGCCGCCGCCCGCAAGGCGTCCTCGCTGGGAGCCCGGGTGCTGATGGTGGAGCAGAGTCGGCTGGGCGGTACCTGCGTCAACTGGGGGTGCGTGCCGAGCAAGACCCTGATTCATCATGCCGACGAATACGCGGTGGCCGCGCGCCTGGCCGCGGCGGCGGGCGACGCGCCGCCGCGGGTGCCCGACGGCCACTGGCTGCTGGCGAGCAAGGAGCGTGCGGTTGAGAATGTGCGTCAGGAGCACTACCAGAGCGCCCTTGACGACGATCCCCTGATCGATGTGGCGCATGGACGCGGCAGCTTTCTCTCGCCGCAGAGTCTGCAGGTCGGCGATGAGGTCCTGATGGCGGAGCGCTTTTTGATCGCGACCGGCGGCTATCCCCGCACCCTGGCGCTGCCGGGACTTGAAGAGGCTGGTTATCTCAACAGTTATTCGGCCCTCAATCTGACCAGGCCGCCCGCCTCCCTGCTGATTCTCGGCGGCGGCGTCATTGCGGTGGAGATGGGGCAGATGTTCGCCCGCTTCGGCACCCAGGTCACCATCATCGAGCGCGGACGGACTCTGCTGCGGGAGTTCGACCGGCGCCTGACCCGCCCCTTTGCCGAACTTCTCCATCAGGAGGGCGTCTCCTTCGAGTTTGAATTCGAGGCCCGCCAAATTGAGCGCCACGGCGATCAGATCTGCCTGCGGGAGGCGTCCGGCGGGGCCGATCGCTGCTTTACCGCCGAACGCCTCATGCTGGCGGTCGGTACTTCACCGGCGACCCGCGATATCGGTCTGGACAAGGCCGGCGTCGATCTGAATGCAGGTGGCTTCATTCAGGTCGATTCCTATATGCGGACTTCGGCAGAGAACATCTGGGCCGCCGGGGATGTCACCGGGCCGCCCCTGATTGCCCCGGCCGGCGCGCGGGAAGGGGAGGTGGCGGCGGTCAACATGCTTGACCCCGATGCACGTCGGCGCATCGACCATCATACTTCTCCCATGGCGGTATTCGTCGAGCCGGAACTGGCGACGGTGGGGATCAACGCACGTCAGGCGGCGGTGGAGGAGGGGATCGAAGCAGACGAGAGTTACTTCGATCTGAGCCATGTGGCCAAGGCGCATGTGATGGGAGGGCGACGCGGCGGTTTCGTGCTGACGGCCGCGCGTGAGTCAGGACGACTGCTGGGTGCGCAGATTCTCGCTCCGCGCGCCGCCGACATTATTCATCAGGCGGCATTGGCGGTGCGCTGCGGCCTGACGGTGCGCGACCTGTCGGAATGCGTGCACGTCTACCCCACCATTGCCGACGGTCTACGGCTGGCGGCGTTGGAACATGCACGTCTATTCGATGTCGGCAGCGACAGGCCAAACTCTTCTGGAATCAGGGAAAAAGATCAAGCAGAACCTTGAGGTCGAAACGCTCTGGCGCCAGTTTCCGCAGCAGATCGATCTTTTCCTGGTCTTCCGAGGTGATTTTTGACACATCCTCGGTGATGAGGTTGTGCAGCTCGGCAGTGGTGTGCTCGGTGGTGCGCAGGTAGGGGATGCCGCTGTGGTCAAGAATCTTCTGGGTGATGCGGCTTACGGGGATGATGCCGGGGACGACCAGGCCGACGATTTTTTCACGATATTCCGGCATCTGGTAGAGATTGGCCAGGGTGACGAGCAGTTCGTCACGGCTGCTGGTGACGATCAGCAGGGTACTCTCCTGCAGAAGCTCTGCGACGCGCCAGGTCGAGGCGGCGCCGATCTGCACATGATGGATGATGCGTCCCGCCTGGCTGTCATCACCACCGTGCAGCGGCCGATCCAGCAGGCGGGAGATGCGGCGCAGGGTGGGGTTGGCCAGCACCGGCTGATAATTGAAGCCGCCCAGCACTTTCAGGTCGTAAGGTAAGAGAGCGCGTTGCAGATAACCGATGGACTGATCACGCTTGGCCGGATTGAGCTTGTTGGCGACCACGCAGCGCACCCTGACCCCCTGCTCTCGGAACATGCACAGATTGAGACAGACCGAATCCACGACCCGGCCGATGCCGCCTTCGGTGACCATCATCACCGAGGCATCCAGCAGGCGCGCCATGTCGGCATTGGACAGGCCGGCAACGGAGCCGACGCCGGCGTGGCCGGCTCCCTCGATGATGAGCAGCTCGCACCTGTCTTCCAGTGCCGCGCAGGCCTCGATGATGCGTGGAACGAATGTGGCGGCGGACATCTCGCCATCGATGATGCGCCGGGTCGTATCGGATTGTAGAACCACCGGCGACATGAGGGGAAACTCGTGCGCCTGTCCGAACAGCTCGGCGATCAGCGCGGCGTCGCGATCACCGTCGTGGCCGGCATAATGGATAGGTTTGGGGCCGAGAGGTTTAAGAAAGCCGACCCGTAATCCCTGGGCGCGGGCCAGCATCAACAGGGCGAGGCTGGTGGTGGTTTTACCGCAATGCTGACCTGTGGCGGCGATGAAGATTTTGCGGGCCATCGATCAAGAATCCTCCGGCTGGGTTTGTGTATACGGCATTCTACCAGCCTTTGCCTGCAACAGCTACGAAAATGACACCTGTGAAAGTGGAGGGAGCCTTCCATGATGCGTAAACTGCTGACCCTGGGAGCGGTGGGATTTTCGACGGCGGCGATGCTCGATCCCCTGTGGCACGCCGGACTCGGCGAACCCATTGCCTGGGGGCGGAACCTGCTCCTTGCTGTGGGGGGCGGGCTGTGTTTTTATGCGCTGATCCGGTATCGTGATTTTCTGTGAAACCGGATCAGCAGTTGGTGGGTCAATGTCTGCCGGTTTTTATTCGGCGAGGCAGTCCTGGCGCCAGCGGCAATCCTGCTGGCCGCACTGGTGGCGCCAGGAGATGCCGTAGCAGTCGGAATTGCCTTCGGTGAGTTGAACGCTGTGGATCAGGTCGCTTTTTTTCATCTTCGACGTGTTTTTGATCCCCATGTCCTTGGCGATGGTGCGAATATCGGTGACCCTCATGTCACTCTTCCTCCCTTTTATTGATGATGGCGTCGATGAAACGATCAAACCAGTTATTGGGATTGATCGGTCGCTGCTGAATGCACCAATAAAGAATCATAGCACAGGGAAAAGTCAAGAGGCTGTCTGCTGTAATCGGCATTGCATTGCGCGACGGCCCGCAGTATAAAAAAGAGGCCGTCGCGCTGTGAGGGTGACAGCGGAGAATATCGGAGACCGGGAGTTACCGCATGGGCTATCGCAATCTGCGCGAATGTGTCGCGGATCTGGAAAAATCGGGGCGTTTGCGTCGCATTGAAGACGAGGTCGATCCCGACCAGGAGATCGGCATTATTCAGCGCCGGGTCTACGCCCAGGGGGGGCCGGCGCTGCTGTTTACCCGCGCGAAAGGAAGCCGCTTCCCGCTGCTCGGCAACCTGTTCGGGACCCTGGAGCGTACTCGCTACCTGTTTCGCGATTCTCTGTCGCAGGTGGAGACGCTGGTCAAGTTCAAACTCGATCCGCGCGAACTGATGCGCCGGCCGGGCGCCATCCCGAAAGCTCTGCTGGGTGCGGCCCACCTTCTGCCGCGCCGCGTCGATAAGGGGCCGATCCTTGCCCATCGTACAAGTCTCAGCCGCCTGCCGCAGCTCAAGTCATGGCCCCTTGACGGTGGCGCCTTCATTACTCTGCCACAGGTCTACTCCGAAGATCCCGCACGCCCCGGCTGGCGTCATGGAAACCTCGGCATGTACCGGGTGCAGATTTCCAGCAACCGCTACCAGCCCGACCTGGAAGCGGGATTGCATTACCAGATTCACCGAGGCATCGGCGTTCACCATTCCGAGGCCTTGCGGCGCGGCGAAGCGCTGCGGGTCAATGTTTTTGTCGGCGGGCCGCCCAGCCTCAACCTGGCGGCGGTGATGCCCCTGCCGGAAGGGATGCCGGAGCTGGCGTTTGCCGGCCTGCTCGGCGGTCGCCGTATCTCACTGGTGCCGGCGGCCAACGGCCTGCCCATGCCGGCGGAGGCCGATTTCGTGATCTCGGGGACGATCGATCCCCAGCGCACGCTTCCCGAAGGGCCTTTCGGAGATCACCTTGGATATTACAGCCTGGCGCACGATTTCCCGGTCCTGCAGGTGGAGGCGGTTCATCATCGCCCGGAAGCCATCTGGCCCTTTACTACGGTGGGGCGCCCGCCGCAGGAGGATACCACCTTCGGGGCATTCATTCATGAACTGACCGGCCCGCTGATTCCCGATGTGCTGCCGGGCATTCATGCCGTGCATGCCGTGGATGCCGCGGGCGTTCATCCTCTGCTGCTGGCGCTGGGCAGCGAGCGCTATGTCCCCTATGCCGAAAAGCGTGAACCGATGGAGCTGCTGACGCAGGCCAATGCCGTTCTGGGGCAGGGGCAGCTGTCGCTGGCCAAGTATCTGCTGATTGCAGCCCGTGAGGATGCCCCTGAACTGGACATCCATGATATCGAGGCCTTTTTTCAGCATGTGCTGGAACGTATCGACTGGCGGCGCGACCTGCACTTCCAGACCCGGACGACGATCGACACGCTGGATTACAGCGGACACGGACTCAATGCCGGCTCCAAGGTAGTGATGGCGGCTGCCGGCGAACCACGGCGCACCCTGGCGAGAGAAATCGGTTCCGATCTGGCGCTACCTGCCGGATTCAGTGCTCCCAGGGTCGTTCTGCCGGGAGTGCTGGCGGTTCAGGGGCCGCCCCATGTCGGGCAGCGCGGAGAATCTGCCGCCGATATGGAGACCTTCTGTGCCTATTTTGATACACAGGCGGCTATAAACCGCTTCCCCCTTGTCGTGGTGGTGGATGACAGCGAGCAGGTGGCGCGTCAGCTGAACAATTTTCTGTGGACGGTGTTCACGCGCAGCAACCCGGCCACCGATATCCATGGCATCAGCGCCTTTACTGAAGCCCGCCACTGGGGCTGCCGCGGGGCGCTGGTCATCGATGCGCGGGCCAAGGACTTTCACCCTCCAGCGCTGGAAGAGGACCCGGCAGCGGTGCGGCGTGTAGAGGCTCTGGCCGCTTCCGGCGGCCCGCTGCATGGTCTTTTCTAGATTTTTTCTTTTCTTTGGGTTCTGCTATAGTCAAAGCGGCTTTTATGAACCTGTAAACATTCTTTCACGCGGGATCTTCCCATGGTTTCATCCGAATCGACGCCCAGCACCGACAACAACCTCTGTGCCGCCATCGGCAATACCCCGCTGGTGGCCCTTGAACACTTGAGCCCCAACCCCGGCGTGCGCATTCTTGCCAAGCTCGAAGGGGGCAACCCGGGGGGATCGGTCAAGGACCGGCCGGCCTGGTATATGATCAAGAAGGCCGAAGAAAGCGGAGACCTCGTACGGGAGAAGATCATTCTTGAGCCGACCTCCGGCAACACGGGCATCGCCCTGGCCATGATTGCCGCGGCTCGGCAGTACCGGATCAAGCTGGTGATGCCGGCCTGCGTGAGCCTGGAGCGGCGCCAGATCCTCGAAGCATACGGGGCGGAGCTGGTCCTCTCGCCCCCTGATGAAGGGACCGACGGCGCTATCCGTCTGGCGCACCAGATTTTCCAGGAGGATCCCGAATGCTATTACATGCCTAATCAGTACGCCAATCCCAATAACGTTCTGGCCCATTACGAAACCACCGGTCCCGAAATCTGGCAGCAGACCGGCGGACGGGTCGATGCCTTTGTGGCCGGCATGGGGACCTCCGGCACCTTGATGGGGGTCGGTGCTCTTCTGCGCGAGCGTAATTCGGATATGCTGGTGGTGGGCGTCGAACCGGTGCTGGGGCATAAAGTGCAGGGGCTCAAGAATATGCAGGAAGCCATCGTCCCCGAGATCTATCGACCCGGGGCGCTGGATCGCAAACTGACCATCGACGACGACGAAGCCTTCGAAACGGCCCGGCAACTGGCGTTGCGCGAAGGGGTGCTGGCGGGGATGTCGAGTGGCGCGGCGGTAGCCGGTGCTGTGCGGGTCGCCGCAGAACTGGATTATGGCGTGGTGGTTACCCTGCTGCCGGATCGGGGCGACCGCTACCTGAGCACGACCCTGTTCCGTGCCCGCTGCGCCAAATGCCTCCCCTGATGCGGCGTTATTGAGATGAAAAACTGTGATGCGCTCCGATATGTCGGGAATACGTCCTTTTTCCCTGGCGGTTTTGCCTTCGGCGGCCCACAGCAGACATTCTCTCTCGCGACGGCTCAGCCTGGGGCTCTCAGAGGGGAGATCTTCGAACGTCAGGATTTTCCCGATGCTCTCGTGGAAGAAATCGGACTTGAACTCCTCGCACAATCTGGCGCAGGGCGAATGAATCCCCCCAGCCGGGGAAGCGGCGTTGAAGAGTTCAATCAGATCACGATAGGTGCGCAGCGGTATGGATCGGAAATTCCTTAGCTGAATGAAAAAAAGAAAGAACCTGTCTCTGTCAAACTGTTCATTAATAAATAACTAAAAACTTCGAGCAAGCAATGTTTTGTGGAAAATAGCGACCTTGGTCTGAAATCGGCGGAGCGGTCATTTCCCGAAAGAGGCGTGCTGAATGAGGCTGTGAATAAAAAGGCGCTGCTGTCTGCCTTGACGGGAGATCAGCCTGGGGCTCCTTGACATTGGCCGGCTTTACGCTAAAAGTTTCTGTGTCGTACGTTCCTGAGAAAAGATAACTCCATTTAGAGAAAGGACTATAATTTATGCCTGAATTTGCGAATCCTTTTTCCGGTAACAAATGTGACCGCAAGCTGACCAAGGAAGAACTCATTCGCGCCATCCGCTATAATATCGCAGCGGAGTACGAAGCGATTCAGCTCTACATGCAGCTGGCAGAGTCGATCGATGATCGTCTCGCAAAAGAGGTCCTCGTCGATATCGCCAACGAAGAGCGTGAGCATGTGGGAGAGTTCCTGCGCCTTCTCCACCATCTTGATCCCGAGGAACAGAAATTTTACGACAAGGGCAGCGCAGAGGTGGAAGAGGAGATGGAAGAACTGGGGATAAAAAAATAAATCGAAAACGCTATTCCATGATTTGAACCGGGAGGAAAACCCTATGTTTCGAAAAACAGCTTTTGCAGCAATTTTTATTTTTGTAAGTGCCGGCATGGCTGTTGCCGCCGATGATCTGATGAAGCGCGCGCAAGGCCAGTTCAAGCCCCTTCCCCAGGATCCGCCGGCCATTGAGGGCAATGCGGTCACGCCGGAGAAGGTGGAGCTGGGACGCATGCTTTATTTTGACCCGCGTCTCTCCAAATCCCAGTTGATCAGCTGTCAGACCTGTCACAACGTAGGGTTGGCCGGGGCCGACCTGCAGGAGGTTTCTACCGGGCACGGCTGGCAGAAGGGCCCGCGCAACTCCCCGACCACCTTCAACGCCGTCTTCAACAGTGCCCAGTTCTGGGATGGCCGCGCCAAGGACCTGGCGGAGCAGGCCAAAGGACCGGTGCAGGCGTCGGTGGAAATGAACAACACCCCCGAACAGGTGATTAAGACCCTCAGCAGCATCCCCGCCTACGGCGAGGCGTTCAAGGCGTCTTTCCCCGGCGAGGAAAATGCCTTGACCTTCGACAACATGGCCAAGGCGATCGAGGTGTTCGAGGCAACTCTGCTGACCCCCGATTCTCCTTTTGACCGCTATTTGAAGGGTGATGCCGAGGCTCTCAACGCACAGCAAAAGCAGGGGCTTGAGGCCTTTATGAACAAAGGGTGCGCCGCCTGCCACAACGGTGTGAACATTGGGGGACAGAATTACTTCCCCTTCGGCGTGGTTGAAAAGCCCGGTGCTGAAATCATGTCTGAAGACGATACGGGCCGGTATCAGGTTACTAATACCGCGGCGGACAAATATGTCTTCCGTTCTCCCGCTCTGCGCAATGTGGCCATAACCCAGCCCTATTTTCACTCGGGTAAAGTCTGGAGCCTGTATGATGCCGTCCATATCATGGGATCGGCCCAGCTTGGCATCTCTCTCAATGATGATGAGATTGACCGCATCACCGAATTTCTTGAGACTCTGACAGGCCGCCAGCCGGAGGTCACGCATCCGGTATTGCCGCCCAGCACCGACAACACGCCCAAGCCGGTTCTCGATTAAACCCGGCGGGATCTTTCAACCTGTGAACACACAGCCCCCGTTACCAGCGGGGGTTTTGTGTTTGTAAACACTTACGAAGCCAGTCACGAAGCCAGTCGACCTGATAAAATGTTACTGAAAAGGGTCACTTATGCGAGCGAACGAGCTGTTTGAAGAAGGGCGGAACTGCTGGCGCATCTGCCGGGCCGACAGGGCCGCAGTGCTGGTCGATGGAGCCGCCTATTTCAGTGCCCTGGCGGATTCCCTGGAAAAAGCCCGCCACAGCATCTTTATTGTCGGCTGGGACATAGACAGCCGCATCCGGCTGTGCCGCGACCGGCAGGATGAGCCGCCGCTTGGCGACTTTCTCAACAATCTGGCAAAAAAGCATCCGGATTTGCATATCTATGTGCTCGATTGGGACTTCGCCATGCTTTACGCGCTGGACCGCGAGCCCCTGCCGGTCTTCAAGCTCGGTTGGAGTACCCATAAAAGACTCGAATTCAAAATGGATGCACGCCATCCCGTCGGGGCCTGCCATCACCAGAAATTGGTGGTGATTGACGACTGTCTTGCCTTCTGCGGAGGCATCGATCTGACGCACGGCCGCTGGGACACCCCGCAGCACGCTCCCCACGATCCGAAACGGCGCGACAACGGAGAGGATCAGCCCCCCTTCCACGATGTGCAAATGATGGTTTCCGGAGCAGCGGCCGCGGCTCTTGGCGAACTGGCGCGGCGCCGTTGGCGGCGTGCCGGCGGTGGAGAGCCGGCGGGAATCTCCTCATCGACATCCGATCACTGGCCGCAGAAGATTGACGCCGAATTTAAAGACGTTGCCGTCGCCATCAGCCGCACGGAGCCTTCCTACGAGGACGAGACCGAAGTGACGGAAGTCAAGCAGATGTGGATGGATGCCGTAGCTGCGGCGCGACGGCGCATCTATATTGAAAACCAGTACCTGACCGCATCCGAGGTAGTGGATGCCCTCGTGAGGAGCCTGGAGCGAGAGCAGGGCCCGGAGATCGTCATTACGCTGTCGCGCCAGCACACGGGATGGCTCGAAGAGGCTACGATGGGCGTTCTGACTCAGCGTCAGGTCAACCGCCTGCGCGAAGCGGACCGGCATCATCGGCTGCGCATTGTCTACCCTGAACGCACCGATCTGGGGGACGAGTTCATCAAGGTACATGCCAAGGTGCTGGTGGTGGATGATGTGTTGGTGCGGGTCGGTTCCGCAAACCTCAACAACCGCAGTATGGGCTTTGACACTGAATGCGACCTGACCCTTTTCGCCGAGGACGATGCGACCCGCAGCTCAGTAAATCGTTTCTGCTGTCGCCTGCTGGGCGAGCACCTGGATATGGAGATTGAAGAGGTGGAGCTGGAACTGCGCCGCAGGGACAGCATGATCTCGCTGATCGATGAGCGCCGCGGCGCGGCGCGCTCTCTGCGCCGCTTCGACTGGGAGATTGATCCCTTTTATGAGCGCATTGTTCCCGATGGCTCTCTGGTGGACCCGGAGAAGCCGGTTCGTCTTGAGGATCTGGCCGATCAGATTCTCGCCGGCGACAGCGTAGCGCCTCGTGAAAGCAGGAAAGTCGGGTTGAATAAAATACGTACCCTGCTCGCACTGGTCGGGGCGGCCCTGCTTCTGTCGGCCGCCTGGCACTGGACGCCGCTGGGAGAATATCTTGACCTGGAGCAGTTGCGCGAATGGGCAGGGTGGGTGAAGCAGAGCCGCTTTGCACCGCTTATTCTCATGCTGGTCTACATCGTAGGTGGTTTGGTCCTGCTGCCGATAACAGTGCTGATTGTGGTGACAATTCTCACGTTCGGTCCCTGGTGGGGAGGGGGATACGCGCTGCTGGGATCTCTGCTCAGTGCGCTTGTCACCTATGGGGTCGGGCGCTGGGTGGGGCGTGATGCCGTGCGGCAGTTCAGCGGTGCACGTCTCAACAAAATCAGTAAAAGGCTGGCGCAAAGCGGTATGCTGGCCGTAATGGCGGTGCGCTTGCTGCCGGTTGCGCCATTTACCGTGGTGAATCTGGTTGCCGGGGCTTCGCATATCCGCTTTGTGGACTTTTTATTCGGCACGCTTGCCGGAATGGGCCCTGGTATCATTACTCTTGCCGTTTTCGAAAAGGGGCTTGAACAGCTCATCCGTAACCCGGACCTGAAAACGGTGATGATTTTCCTGGGAGTGGTGCTGGGAGCCGGTGGGCTGTTCTGGGGAATGCGCAAATTGATCGGGCGTAAAATGGATCATAACTTAGAGGGAAAAGCGGGTTCATGATCCCTCAAAAGGCAGAAACCGAAAAAGCCGTGCTGCGGGTGGCCAGCTACAATATCCACCAGGGTGTCGGAGGGGACGGGCAGCAGAATCTGCAGCGGGTGGCGCAGGTCATCGATGATCTGGCTGCTGATGTTGTCGCCTTGCAGGAGGTCCATGTGAGGTTTGGCGGAGAATCCCAGCGCCGACAACTCGATTTTCTGGCCCAGGCGACGGGGATGTCGCCCGTATGCGGAGCAACGATGATGCGCCCCGACGGCCACTATGGCAATGCCGTGCTTGTGCGTACCGCCATTCTGCGTGAGCATCTGCATGACATCAGTTTCTCGGGGCGAGAGCCGCGCGGGGTGATTGATCTGCTGCTTGAAACGGATCTGGGGCCTGTCCGCTTTCTGGCGACCCATCTGGGATTGCGCCCCAGTGAGCGGCGTCATCAGGTGCGCCGGCTGCTGGCCTTGATTGAGCGTGCCCAGCACCCGGTTGTTCTGGCTGGCGACTTCAATGAATGGTTTCCCTGGGGCCGGTCGGCACGTTGGCTGGCACGGCCATTTCTCTCTCAGCGTTCTCCGCGCACCTTCCCGGCAAAATATCCCCTGTTCGGGCTTGACCGCATCTTTGTCGCGCCCCCTTTAAGAGTTGTGTGGCTCGATGCGGTCGATCGCGGTCATGCCCGCATCGCGTCCGATCACCTGCCATTACTGGCGGTGATCGAAAAAAGTGATTCCAGGCGGGCAGAATCAGCGGTGCCCGCGCAGCAGCAGGGCGCGCAGGGAGAGAAGAGCCAGGTAGGTTGCCCCGGTCAGCAGAATGATGACGGCGCCCGCAGGCAGGTCGGGGGAATAGCTTAATGCCAGTCCGCTGCTGCTCAGCAGCATGCTGATACCGGCAGCCATTATCATGATCTGCCACAGGGAGCGGGCAAACAGGTTGGCAATGGCGACGGGCAGCGTCAGCAGGGCGATCACCAGGATGATCCCCACCACTGTGACCAGCAGCACGACGGTAAGGGCGGTCAGACACAGCAGCAGAAGGTAGAAAAAATTGACCGGAATGCCGCGCAGGCGTGCGAATTCCTCGTCGAAACAGACCGCCTGAAATTGATGATAGAAAAGAGCGACCAGCCCGACCACGATCAGGTCGAGCACCACCATCAACTGGAGCTGATCGCTTGAAACCATGAGCAGGTTGCCGAACAGGTAGCTCATCAGGTCTTCGTTGTAGCCGGGGGTCTGGGAGATAAACACAATGCCGACCGCCATGCCGATCGCCCACAGGGCACCGATCGCCGTATCTTCGCGCTGACGCCCGTGCAGGCTGACCAGCCCGATAATCACCGCCGCCAGGATCGCGGCGAACAGGGCGCCGTAGATCGGGTGAAGCCAGCTCCAGCCCTGGGCTTTCTGCAGGTAGAGAGCTGCGCCCATGCCGCCCAGCACGCAGTGAGCAATTCCCCCCGCGAGGTAAGTGATGCGGCGTGCCACCACATAGCTGCCGACCACCCCGCAGGCGATGCTGGCCAGCACCGCGCTGAGCAGGGCGTGCTGCAGAAAACTGTATTGGCGCAGGTCGGCGAGAAACTCTAGCATGGCGCCCCCCCTGCGCAGTCGTGGTCATGGCGGACCATGCACATGTCACCCCCGTAGATTTCACTGATCACTTCGCCGGTAATTTCGCTGGTGGGGTGCACCTTGACTTCGCGGTTGACGCAGACGACCTTGTCGACCAGAGGAGAAACAAAGCCGAGGTCGTGGGAGACAAGCGCAATGGTGAGCGTGCGGTTGAGTTTACGCAGCAGTTGGTGAAATTCGTTCTCCACCCGCAGGTCGAGATTTGCGGTTGGTTCATCGAGAAGCAGAAGCCGCGGTTCGGTGACCAGTGCCCGTGCGATGAGCACCCTCTGGCGTTGCCCCCCGGAGAGAGCGCTTAATGGCTGGTGGGCTTTATCCGCCAGGTCGACCTGCTCCAGCTTTTCCATGGCAAGCTGGCGCTCCTTGCGGCCCATGGGGCCGAAGCGGTGGGTGGGGCCGAGCCGCCCCATCAGAACCGTGTCCAGCACGGTGACGGGAAAGTCGGGGTCGAGATGGGAGTGCTGCGGCATATAGCCGGTCTGGGCCCAGCTTCTGCGCGGCGGACGACCGAACACCCGCACCTCTCCCTGGTCGGGGCGAAGCAGGCCAAGGATCAATTTCAACAAAGTCGTCTTGCCGCCTCCATTGGGGCCGACGATTGCTACCATTTCACCACTGCCTATCGTCAGGGAGACATTCTGCAGAATGGTTGGTCCCTGGTAGCGAAAAGACAGCCGGCGGATTTCAATTGCCGGATCGCTGTTTTCTTCGAGTCTTGTCAAGGTTCAATCCGCCAGGGCATTGTGCACGGCCTCTGCCATGCGTTTCAGGTTGTCGCAATAATCGGGCGCAAGAGGGTCGATGGTTGCGACCCGGCCGTTGATGGCTTCGGCCAGGGTCCGGGCACTGCTGCGGGAGAATTGGGGTTGGACGAACACCACCTTCACCTGGTGTTGACGGGCGGAATCGATCAGTCGTGACAGCTCACGGGCGCTGGGGCGCTTTCCGCCGATTTCGACCGCGATCTGGCGCAAACCGTAGGCATCGGTAAAATAGCCGAAGGCACCATGGTAGACCAGTATGGCACTGCCGGAGAAGGGCGCCAGTTTCTCCTTGATCTGCCGGTGTGTGTCTTCGAGTTCTTCAACCAGGCTCTGCAGGTTGCTCCGATAGTCTTGTTCATGGGCTGGATCTCTGCGGATCAGGGCGCTGGCCATATTCTGTGCGATCTTCCGGGCCCGTTGCGGGTCAAGCCAGATGTGGGGATCGTCCCTGGTCTGGTCGTTGTGTGCATCGCCATGCGGGTGATCATGGTCGCTGCCATTAATGGATCGCCTTTTGATGCCGGATGCGGCGTCGATCATTTCAAAGGCACTTTTGTCGCCAGGGAGTCGGTCAAGAAGATGTTTCTCCAGCGGCAACCCCAGCGTGAAGTAGATCTGGGTTCGGGCAAGCCTTGCCATCTGCCGGGGGGTCGGTTCAAAGGTATGCAGGTTCTGGCCCGCTGTAACCAGAACATTGACCTCGAGATGTTCGCCTCCGATCCTTTTCAGCAGATAGGCCTGGGGTTCGATGGTCGCGAATACGGAGAGTTTTTTATCTTGATTACCCCAACCGGTGTCCCCAATGCAAAGAATAAAGACGGCAAAGAAAAAAAGGGCTCGCAAATAAATCATGATGAAATTCCTGAAAAATGAATGAAAAGCCGAAATTTTATGGGTGTTGGCAGGCGGCGTCAACTGATTTTCCCTGAGGCCCGTGTCGCTTTGATCGAAACCTGTTATTCATATCCTCATAACACAAGGTAAAGTTAAGCATGACCCTGTGGCAAATCAAGACATCCATTTTGACGGAGCACACAGCCTGATGATGAACCGCTATCTTATTGTATTGCTGTCTGTGTTTTTTCTGTTATCAGGTTCAGTCCCTGTTTCTGCCCAGGAGACCGGCGCCCCGTTTGAAAATACCTCTGCAGATCCTCTGTTTCCTGGTCTGGCCAGGGTTGCGGTAGAGGCCTCCGAGCTGACAGGCCGTGCATCGGAGACCATGGCGCGCCTGTCACAATATGAAGATACCAGAGATCTGCAGGGGCGTCTGGAACAGACTGAAGCGCGTTTGATCCAGACACGAGAACGCTTCGCCAGCCAGGGCGACCCTGAAAGCTGGAATGTCGACCGGTTGCTGGAGGCGCTTTCTCAGCTTAAAAGCGGGCAGTCTACCCTCAATCAGGTGATGGGGCAGGTCGTCACCAGGCTCGGAGCATTGGACCGCATGCGTAGTGACTGGGAAGCCAGACGCAAATTCTGGCAGCAATGGGAAGAGCACCTGGCCTCTCAGCAGAGCAATCTTCCCTCGGAAACCTTTTCCCAGAGTCTGCAGACTATCGAGCAGGTCCTGTCGCAGATTTCCGATACCGTAGCCCCGCTGGTTGTGGTGCAGGAGAAACTCTCGCGCCTTCTCAATGAGCACCAGACCTTGATCGGGAGCATCGAGTCGGCCTTAAAGAAGGTCCGGGGACAGATCTTTAAAAAAACCGGCCATTCCCTTGTCAGCCCCAAATTTTATCGACAGTTTGAACCGACTCTGGTCAAAGAGGTTCAACAAGGTCTGCGGCAGGCATTCCGGTTTGACATGGATTTTATTTCCACGCAGGGGTGGGTTTCCTTGCTTCAGGCCGCCACGGTTTTTGTCATAGCCGGTTTTATTCGTCGTTATCGCCGTCTTGGGGAGGGGACTGCAGAGTGGCGCTTTCTGCTTGACCATCCCTGGGCTACCGGGATTTTTGTGGCGATGGCTTTCCTGGGGCCTTTGTATTCTACGGTGCCTGCCGCCTGGCGCCTGATTCTTTCCACCCTGGCCGTTTTCTCGGCGACAGTTCTGATTGCCGGTATTGTGCGTCATCCGCTGAAGCGCCTGATCGTCTTTCTGCTGGCAGGCATGCTGATAGGGTTGATGGGGGCGCAGCTGATCAACCTTCCCCTGCCGCTTTTTCGTCTGGCAGTGGCCCTGGTGGCGCTGGCGGGGCTTCCTTTCTGTCTGGTGGCGGCCTCCTTTTGCCGACGCTCGATGAAGGAGCGATCAACGCTTTTCATCTTTGGCCTGCGTCTGGGCGCTCTGGTCTTTCTGATTACGCTGCTGGCGCAGATCACAGGCTACAGTATGTTCGCCGTTCGGCTGCTTGAATCTTCCATCCGCTCGGGTTTTGTGGTTGTCGGCGCGACCATGGCCCTGCGCCTCGGCGAGGGAGCGATTGATTTTGCCCTTGAACGACCCGTTTTTGCCAGGGTTCGTTTTATTCAGCGGTATGGGCGTGAGTTGGGGAGGCGCCTTAAATGGATCTTTGCGGTACTGGTCTGGGTCGGCGGGGGCTACAATCTTCTCGCTGTGTGGGGGATTTACGATTCTTTTGCCCAGACCTGGGACGATATCACCGGATTGGGGCTGACCTTTGGTGAAGTTCACCTGACCTTGTCCATGGTGCTGCTGGCAGCATTGGTGATCTATCTTTCAATACAGGCTTCATGGATTCTCCGCGCGACCCTGGAGACGCAGTTTTTCCCATATCGCAATATCGATCGCGGAGTGAGTGATTCTATCAAGAAGCTCCTGCACTATACCCTTGTTTTTGTGGGATTTCTTCTTGCCATGGGGCTGGCCGGCATCGAACTGCGAGATTTTGCCGTTCTCGCAGGGGCTTTTGGTATCGGCATCGGTTTTGGACTGCAGAACATCGTCAACAACTTTGTCAGTGGCCTGATCCTCCTGTTTGAAAGACCGGTTAAAGTTGGAGATATGGTAGTGCTTGACGGGGAATGGGGCAAGGTGGGTAAGATCGGGTTGCGTTCGACCATCATCGAGACCTTCGACCAGTCGGAATTGATCGTCCCCAATAGCCGGTTTATTTCGGAGAAGGTCACCAACTGGACCTTCTCAAACTCCCGCTCGAGGGTCGTGCTGCCGGTCGGTGTCGCCTATGGGAGCGATATCGCGCTGGTGATGAAAATCCTATCGGAGGCGGCGGTGAAGCACGAGCTTATTCTCAAGGATCCCCCTCCTTCGCCGATCTTCGTCGGCTTCGGGAACAGCTCCCTTGATTTCGAACTCCGATGCTGGATCTCCGATATCGGAAACCGGCTCACTGTACGCAGTGATCTGGGGTGTTATATCGATAAACGGTTTCGTGAAGAGGGTATTGAGATCCCATTCCCGCAGCGTGACCTTCACCTGCGATCCGTCGATGTAAATGCCGCCAGGGATTTATGGCAGAGGGGTAACGCGGGTGGAAAGGTCGACAGGGAAGAGAAATCCTGAGCCATGTTTGCAGTGGGGGCCAAAAAACCCCGGCTTTTATGCCGGGGTTTTTTTGTCTTAAAAGGATATTTTGATGGGATCAGTACCCGCCGCCCAGAGTGCGAAGAATTTCCGGATCTTCCTCATCCTGTGCGAGCACCAGGTGGCAGGTGTCGCAATCCATCGAGATGACCTCGCCGGTTTCTGTCTCATGCATATCGTTATGGCAGCGCAGGCAGCCGACTGAGAAATCGAAATCCTCGGTGTGGCCGAGGTGATTGGGGTAGGTATTCCATTCAACATTCATCTCTGGAAAAACATTTTCACAGTATGCGTCCTGGATGCCAGCGATCGCTTCTTTGAACTTTTCAGGGCTCTCTTGCGCAATTTCTGGATAGTTCTGTTTGTACCAGCTGGTCAGGTCTGTGGCGATGCGCGTCCGGGCTTCATCCTGGCTGGAATAATCTTTCTGTATGACTTCCATTGCCTTTTTCTTGATGAAGGGGATTTCCGAGGAAATTTTTCCTTCGAGAATCTTGTTGTCAATGGCGCGTCCTGGGGGGAGATAAATATGTGTTGGACGGTTGTGGCAATCGATGCAATCCATTACCCGTTCATCAGCATACCCACCTTCCATATCGTTTTCTGAGCGAAAAACTTTTTCTGTCCCATCTTTCTGGTAAAGGATGACCTCAGGAATCTCTGTGCGCTCCCAGTTCGAGGTTTTGTAGGTGATTTCGTTCTCTGGCGCCACATGCCAGTGAATGCCATTGGCGCTGGTGGCGCGGTCGCCGGCTGATCCGATTTTCATCAGGAGTACAGTCTGAACATGGGTATTATTTTGGTCTGCAAGAAATTTGTCACGAATGACCAGTTTGTCACCATGGAATTTCTCGGGGCGATGACATTCCTCGCACGTATCGCGGGCGGGACGCAACCCATGAACCGGCGTTTCTATTGGACGGGGGTAAGTATTGAAGGCGACTGCAGCCAGCTGCCGCGCTCCGGAGATTTTTGATTTGACGAACCAGGTTGCTCCAGAGCCGATGTGGCACTCTACACACTTGACTCGAGAATGAGGGGAGTTCTGGTAGGCCGTATATTCTGGGGTCATCACCGTGTGGCAGAATTTTCCGCAGAAACCGTTGGATTCCATGTAATGGTAGCCGCGATAGGCCAGCAACCCAATGATGAAGACATTGACCCCGGTGAGGAAAACAGCGAAAAAAATCAGTTTGCGCATTTTGTTGAATTTAGTGGGGTCGGTAAAAAAATCGCGCAGGTAATCCATGGTAAACAGGCGCACCTCTTCTTTCCCCTTGAAGAAGAACAGCCCGAGAAAAACCAGAACCAGTCCGCCGATAAAAGCCGGTCCCAGGACCATGTAGATCAGGGCAGCCATGTAGGTATTGTCGATGTGGGCGAGCAAGTCGTAGAGAATAGCCCCAAAAAGAAAGGGAAATACGGCGGTGACGATCATTGCCCCGACAAGGGAAACGCGGCTGCGCGCGATGCCTTTGGTAAAAGCTGAAACGATGTCGGTAAATTTTTTCATGCTGTGGCCCCTTTTGTTTATTATTTCAGGACGTTAGGTTCATGAGATCTTCCGAACAGCCTGTCGCCGGATAAGCTTGAGCTGTCAAAGTGGAAATCGTGACCGTGTGTCGAATGTTCCTTGGCTGGGGAAGATTGGACGCACGGCCTAATAGATACAGTTTGGAACGCTGTTCTGTCAATAGTTAAAAAATTAGCGAGACAGGTCAAGTAACCTTTTACAATAATTGAATAAACCAGCGTTTTATAGTGCGTGAAAGCGCAGGGTCGACCTGTTCAGATACGCACTTTCTGCCTGTTTAGGCGCTTTCGTACCACTCAATTCCTCAATATAACATAAAAAAAGGCTGCCCGAAGGCAGCCTTTTTTTATTAGGCGGTAAAGGGTTCCTAGTGGCCGCTGCCGTGCATAAAGGCATAAACCATCAGAATGACCAGGGTGATCCCTGTAAACACGGCGGTGAAGCCGAATGCTTTCAGGATGAAGTCATAGATAACACCGGAGGGTTTGGGTTTGACGAATTGCTCGGTAATGCCGAGTTCCTCATAGCGCCGCCACTGATCAGCGCGTTCTTCGAGGAACTCCTCTTTGTTGATTTCGCCATTGAAGATAACAAAATCCATGGGGAATTTCTCGGGCCGTCCGTGAGTATTGAAGAAGTGAACGGTGAAGATAAAGCCGGTTGCGAGCAATGCTTCGTCCGAGTGAACGATAGTTGCCACGTTGAACATCCACCCCGGCAGAAATGTGCCGAAGAATTCGGGGAACCAAAGCATAAGGCCGGAACCGCCGATGGCGAACATACCCCAGAAGACAGCAAGAAAGTCGAACTTTTCCCAGTAGGTCCAACGCTCAAAAGTCGGCTTGGGTCCGAGGAACAGGAACCAGCGGAACATGCCGGCGATATCGCGTACATCGCGCAGGTTGGGGAACAGAGAGTCAGGGCCGAACAGGCGCTGGATGGGGTTGCCGGGGATATCCTGCCGAACAAACAGGAACTGCACGCTCATGACCATCGCTGCACCGAAATAAACGAAGGTAATTACAGCACCCACGCGATGAAGCGCAGCAGCCACAGGGGCGCCACCGTACCAGTCCATCAGGATTCTTGCCCAGGCCTGGTCGGCAAACTTCAAGGGAAGGCCGGTCAGAGACAGGATCAGGAAACTGATGATGACAAGGAGGTGCAGGAAAATATGGCGTCGCGTGAATCGACGATAAATCTTGTGAGCATCCGGAATGTGATGCACGTGATCGCCCCGAATCAGCGCAGCTTTCTTTTCGCGGTTTTCAACAAAACCGCGGAACATCCACAGCAGGGTATGCAGCCAGAAGACGGCAAAAGTTGTGACCAGCAAACCGGTCATTGCCATGAACGTCCAATAAAGGATCGGATATTTTTCAGCATCGTGGTAGCTGCCATGCGCGTGAAACTTGGTAAACAGCGGAGTCGCGTTTTCATGGCAGTCGGCACAGGTCTCGACAAGATTGTCGGGATGCACGCTGGAATTGGGATTTTCCGCAGGCAGCACGGCGTGAGTAGTGTGACAATCCGCACAGCCGGCCACCAGTTCAGGATAGCCAAGGCGATAATTCTTGCCGTGGTAGCTGCTCATATAGGTTTCAACGGCAACCGTAGTGACGCCGTTGCGGCTCATCATTTCTTCGTTGTCATGACATTTGAGACAGACGCGGGTGTGGAATTCCCGGCTGTCATGGGACGTTGGATCGCCTAGGGGTTTAATCTCATGCAGTCCGTGGCAATCAAAACAGGCTGCTGAATCCATGTTGCCCGCTTCAAGTGCCTGGCCATGAATGGAAGTCTCAAACGTTTCATGAACGTCAAAGTGACATTCAGCGCATTTAGATGTAGCAATACGCTTGTCACCTTCCCAGTAATTGTGCTCATGGATATCGTAATGGCAGGCGGAGCACCCGATATCATTGAGCATATGGACTGAGGCATAATGCTCGGCGGTTTCTTTTTTGTGGCACCGAACGCATTTTACAGGTTCGATTTCGATCTCACCCATCATGTGAGCATCAACAGAAGTGATTTCGACATGGCAACTGGTGCAGGCGTTCTGCCCATGGACCGAATTGGCGAAGGCCTCGGCTGAGACTACGTCTTCGTGGCAGTCGATACAGGTCTGTGGGTCGATGGCAAGGCCGTTGGCTGCCAGAGCCGGTGAGCCCAGAAAGCCGAACAGCAATAGGGCAACGAGAATCCGGGGTAAGACCTTCAGCATTTTACTCCTCCTAGCGTGATTACTCCCTCAAGCGATATTCATTTTTTCGTCGGCTATTATGGCAGTGTATGAAAAAAAAAGGCAAGGGAAGAAGGTCGGGTTTAGTGCCAAAAAAAGGGTGCGCCCCGTCGGGACGCACCCTTTCGGGTTTTACAGGTTTAGCCAACCAGAGACATAACCTGTTCGGTAAAGGGATTAGCGAACAGAATGATCATGGCGACAACGAACACGTAGATCGCCAGAGACTCGATCATGGCCAGACCGATCAGCATGATCGTCATGATTTTGCCACTTGCGCCGGGATTACGGGCGACGCCTTCAACCGCACGGCTGATGGCGATCCCCTGGCCCAAGCCGGTACCGAACGAGCCGAGACCCATGCCAATGCCGGCCGCAATCATACACCAAGAAAAAAATTCCATGTTTCCTTCTCCTTTCACTATGTTGTTTTTCCTATATAATATAGGACAGAGTTGTACATGATTCGTATTGCAACTTCAGACGAATCTGGTTTAATGCGCTTCTTCCAGGGAGCCTGCGATATAGATCATGGCCAACAGGGTGAAGACGAAACTCTGAATGAAGGCCACCAGAACCCCCATCAGCATCATCGGCACCGGCAGCAGGAAGGGAACCAGCGCCAGGAAGATCATCAGAACGATCTCATGGCCGTACATGTTGCCGAAAAGACGGAGGGAGAGTGACAGGGGGCGAGCCAGATGACCAATGATTTCAATCGGAAGCATCATTGGTGCAAGCCACCATACCGGCCCAAGGAAGTGCTTGATATATTTAAAGCCGTGCTCTTTGATGCCGACAATATGTGTCATGGCGAATACGGTCAGGGCCAGGGCTGCGTTGGTGTTGAGATTGGCGGTGGGAGGCATGAACCCCGGAACCAGGGCAATTAAGTTTGATACCAGGATAAACAGCGCAAAAGTCGCAATCAATGGCAGGTAAGGTCGTCCCGCCTTGCCCATGGTTTCGTCGATCAGGTTCTGAATACTGCCGACCACCACTTCCATGAAATTCTGAAGTCCTTTAGGGACCATTTCCATTCGCCGGGTGGTCAGAAAAGCCACGAGAACCAGAAGAAGAATGACGAACCAGGAATACATGACGTGCTCGCCGACATGCATATTGAGTCTCTGTTCGAGCCACTGCAGAAAAAGAAAAGGGTGAGTCATCTTTGAAACGTCTCCTTCAAAGGATTCGTAAAATAGGTAAGCCGAAACACTCTTACATAATCCGGTGGATAGTCAGCCAGACAATATTGAAAACCATGACTGACAGCCCGGCCACTAAAGCGATCGGGTTGACACGCAACACGGCGATCAGCACGAAAATCGCCGTGCCGACAAAGGCAAGGCGGATAAAAAAACTCAATTGATACCTTCCTTGCGCATTGCCGATCAGAGGATTGCCGATTGCACGACTGAGCGAACGGCGCATCCAGCTGAATGCGATGATCGCAACTATTCCCCCACCTGCTACACCAGCGGTAACTGCAGCGGATTTCCAGAACAGGCTGGCCGCGACCAAAAAGCCGAGAATAATCCAGTTCCGCCGTGCAAGCTGCTGCTGCAGTCTGGTTTCACTGTCCTGTTCGGCTGTTTCGGTCATCATTTTCCTGCTGACGCCGCACTTCTCTACGAGTCAGAATAAACATGTTGCGAAAACCGGCAATAATGCCGAACAGCAGAAAGATCAGGGTAAACCATGGAGACGTCTTAAGCCATTGGTCGAGGTAATATCCCATGGCCAAGCCGATCAGGGTGGCCGCCACCATGGAGATCCCGATGCTGGAGAGAAAGCCCAGCGATTTAAAAAGTTGGCGATCTTCTTCGGCCATAATTTCTGTATACAGTGTGCAGAGTGAAAAACCCGATCTAATTAGCATAGGGGGGTGAGACTGTCAACCGGTTTTTACCATGAAAATGCCCGGATTGATCAATCATCAGAGTGCGGCATCCTCTTGTTAGGGTGACTTTCCCGCGCACCGCTGACTCTTTTCACAAGGTGGAAAAAGCGGTTTTTGCTGCGTCGATCGTACGGTCAAGATCTGCGCGTGTGTGAGCAATGCTCATAAAACCCGCTTCGAATTGAGATGGAGCCAGGTAAATGCCCTGGTCAAGCATGGCGCGGAAAAAACGGCCGAAGCTTTCAACATCACTGCGAGCAGCGTCGGCAAAGCTGCATACCGGGCCTTGCTGAAAATAGGTGCAGAACATGCCGCCCACGCGTTGCAGGCAGGTCTTTTGTGAACTCTGTGATGCTGCGTCACGCAGGCCCTGCTCCAGGTATGCGCTTTTTTCCTCGATCTGCTCGTAGAATCCTTCTTCCTGCAACAGTTTAAGCGTCGCGATGCCGGCGCTCATGGCCAGCGGATTGCCGGACAGCGTTCCGGCCTGGTAGATCCCGCCGTCGGGGGAGAGTTGATTCATGATCTCCTCTTTGCCGCCGAAGGCCCCTACCGGCATGCCGCCGCCGATGATTTTGCCGAGGCATACCAGGTCTCCGTAAACACCCAGGCGCTGCTGGGCGCCTCCGTATGCCAGGCGGAAGCCAGTCATGACTTCATCGATGATCAGAAGGATCCCTTCGCGGGTACAAAGATCGCGTAGCCCTTCCAGAAAGCCGGAACGAGGTGCGACACAACCCATGTTGCCTGCGACCGGCTCCAGAATAATGCCGGCGATTTCACCTTTGTTGGCAGCAACGAGCTGTTTGACTTCATCGAGGTCGTTGTAGGTTGCGGTCAGCGTGTGTTTGGCGAAGTCGGCAGGAACGCCCGGTGAGGTCGGCACGCCGAAGGTTGCGGCGCCGCTGCCGGCTTTAACCAGCAGGCTGTCGGCATGGCCATGGTAGCATCCGTCGAATTTAATAATCTTGTCGCGGCCTGTATAGCCCCGGGCGAGGCGGATGGCGCTCATTGTGGCCTCGGTCCCCGAGGAAACCATGCGGACCTTCTCAATATTGGGGAAGGCTTCGCAGACCATCTGTGCCAGTTGGGTTTCCAGGGGGGTCGGTGCGCCGAAGGAGGTTCCGTCGGCTGCGGTTTTGCAGATGGCTTCGACAACTTTGGGATGGGCGTGGCCAAGGATCATCGGGCCCCAGGATTGCACGTAGTCGATATAACTGTTGCCGTCGCTGTCATAAACCTGCGATCCGCCGGCGTGGGTAATGAAAACCGGGTCGCAGCCGACGGATTTGAAGGCACGCACAGGGCTGTTGACCCCGCCTGGGATGTATTTTCTGGCTTCAGCGAAAAGCTGGGTTGACTTGGTGTGGTTCATGTGAGTATCCCTCGTCGCATGGGTTGACGGAGTTTTCTATGCGATAGGTGCCGAACAGATCACCTCAATGGATTGAAAAACTTTTCTTCTCAGGTTGTTTTTCTGGGAGATTTCCTTTTGGTCTTCCGAACTTGTCCGTCTGCTTAGCATGCCCGTGCAAGGTTGTCAAGAAGGGTGTGCAACAGAGAAATTTGACACGGTTGTGGCAATAATTTACATTATGCGATCAGCTTGGTTTGGATTCGCTTTTTTCGCGCCGAGGAGGTTTTATGGCGGGTTTGTTGATCATTCTGATCAGTGCCATCTTTGTCAACAATTTCGTTCTTGCGCGTTTTCTGGGGATCTGCCCTTTTCTCGGCGTTTCAAAAAAGGTCGAAACGGCACTCGGCATGGGGATGGCGGTGACCTTTGTGATGACAGTGGCCTCAGCGGTGACCTGGCTTGTTCAGAGGTTCGTCCTGGTTCCGCTCGGGGTCGAATACCTGCAGACCATCGCCTTTATCCTGGTGATTGCGTCTCTGGTTCAGTTGGTTGAAATGGTTGTGCAGAAAACCAGCCCCGTCCTTCACCAGTCTCTCGGCATTTTTCTGCCTCTTATTACTACCAATTGTGCGGTGCTGGGGCTGGCTGTCCTGAATATCCAGAAAGATTACTCTTTTCTCGAGGCGGTTGTTTTTGCTGTCGGTGCCGCCGTCGGTTTTACTCTGGCGCTGGTCTTGTTTGCCGGATTGCGCGAGCGTCTGGACCTCTGTCCGGTTCCCGAGGCTTTTCGCGGAACGGCTATTGCCATGGTCACGGCCGGTCTGCTCTCTTTGGCGTTTATGGGGTTTGCCGGTTTGGTGGCCGGGTGATGGTAATTATTTTTAGGATGAGAGCGCTATGCTGGAAGCGATGGTGACTCTGGGAGGGATCGGGCTGTCGGCGGCGATTCTTCTCGGACTGGCGTCAAAAAAGTTCGCAGTGGAGGTTGACCCCCGGGAGTTGGAACTTCTCGATGCCCTGCCGGGCGCCAACTGTGGGGCTTGTGGATTTCCGGGCTGCGCCGGTTTTGCCCGTGCACTGGCTGAAGGAAAGGTCGATCCTGCCGCCTGTGCGCCCGGCGGGCAGGCGACCATCGAGCGGCTTGCATCCATCCTCGGTGTATCCGCCAGCTTGCGTGAACCTGAGGTGGCCGTAGTGATCTGTCAGGGGGATCAGGTCAAGGCGAAGGATAAATACCGTTATCTCGGGGTGGATGATTGCAACGCGGCCCAGATACTCGCTGGCGGCCCCAAGTTGTGCCCTGGCGGTTGTCTGGGTCTTGGCAGCTGCGCGCGCGCCTGCCCGTTTGGAGCAATCGAGATCACCGAGCAGGGACTGGCGGTCATCAGCCGGGAGAAATGCACCGGCTGCACCAAGTGCGTTGCCGCGTGCCCGCGCCAGGTGATCCGAATGGTGCCCGCCTCGGCCACCATCCATGTCCTCTGCAACAGTCATGACAAGGGTGCAATCGTGCGCAAGTACTGCCAGGTTGGCTGTATCGCCTGCCAGATCTGTAAAAAGGCCGCCCCCGAGGCCTATGTGATTGAAGATTTTCTTGCCCGGGTCGTTTATGACCATCACGGACAGGCGGCTACGGCGGTTGAAAAGTGTCCCACGCACTGTATTCGTGATTTCATCAGCGGGTATCCCGAAGGGAGTACATTTGCTCCTTCGATTGTTCCTTCCTCCGACGAAGCGGCCTGATCGGTTGCCTGATTGCAGTGAGTTTCGCGAATGAGCAGAAAGCCTGGAACTTTTCGGGGTGGCCTTCACCCTCCTGACAGCAAGGCGGCCTCGGCGGACAAGGCGGTAGAAATCTGTCCTTTGCCGGATGAGATCATCATTCCGTTGTCGCAGCACATTGGTGCGCCTGCAGACCCCTGCGTCGCTGCCGGCGACTTCGTTTGCCGCGGGCAGGTTGTCGGTGAGGCGAAGGGGTTCGTCTCAGTTCCCGTGCATGCGTCCACTTCCGGGGAGGTCGTTGCGGTGGAGGCGCGCCCCCACCCCTCGGGACGCGACCTTCCTGCGGTGATCATCCGCCCGGACGGCCGCGATCAGTGGTGTGACGATCTGCGCGGCCTTGCCGACGATGAGTTGGCGGCCGAACCGATCCGCAACAAATTGCGTGCCTGCGGCATTGTCGGCCTGGGGGGCGCGACCTTTCCCACCCATGTCAAACTGTCTCCTCCGCCTGAAAAGCCGATTGACACCCTGATTATAAACGGCGCTGAGTGCGAGCCTTACCTGACGACCGACTATCGCCTGATGCTGGAAGAGCCCGACCGGATCCTCGACGGTGTCCATCTGCTCGCTGCGGTACTGGGGCGCCCGCGCATTTTTTTCGGCATCGAGGAGAACAAACCCGCCGCCATCAAGGTGATGGAAGCCGCCTGCGCCTCCAGTGATATCGAGGTGGTGCCGCTGCGGGTCAAATATCCGCAGGGAGCTGAGAAGCAGCTGATTTACGCCATTACCGACCGCGAGGTGCCATCCGGCGGTTTGCCCATGGATGTTGGAGTGCTGGTTCAGAATGTGCGTACCGCGGCTGCCGTCTCCGTCGCTGTACGTACCGGGCAGCCGCTTATCGAGCAGGTAGTGACCGTAACCGGCCCGGGGGTGGCCGAACCGAAAAATCTGCGCGCCCGCATCGGCACGCCATTGCGGCATTTGATCGAATCCTGTGGTGGCTTCAGTGGTGAACCCGGGAAAATCATTCTGGGAGGGCCCATGATGGGAACCGCACAGCTTTCCCTTGATGTTCCGGTGACGCGGGGTGCGGGCGGATTGCTGATTTTTCGCGAGCAGGATGTTGATCCGCGCCCCGAGGGGCCTTGTATTCGCTGCGGACGGTGTGTTTTTGTCTGCCCGGCGCATATCCTTCCCACGACCATTGTCGCCCATGCCAGACATGATCAATTCGAGGCGGCCGAAACTCTTGGCGTGCTCGACTGCATTGAATGTGGGTGTTGCACCTATATCTGTCCCTCCATGATTCCCCTGGTACAGTTCATCCGCCAGGCGAAAGGCGCCATTATGGCTCAAAAAAGGAATGCCTGACGTGGACAAGCAGCTTTATCTGTCTTCCTCGCCTCATATTCATGCTGAGCAGACGACCGGCGCGATCATGCGGGCGGTCATCTATGCCCTTCTGCCGGCCTGCGCCGTTTCCGTCTATTTTTTCGGGCTGCCTGCGCTCTGGGTTCTTCTGGTCTGTACGGCCGGTTGCGTTGCTGCGGAAGCTCTGTGCCGCAGAATCATGGGCAGAGAGCAGACCTGGAGAGACGGCAGCGCAGCCCTGACCGGCATTCTTCTGGCCTTGAACCTGCCCCCGTCCACGCCTTGGTGGCTCGCTCTTCTGGGAGCGTTGGTGGCGGTTGTCGTTGCCAAACAGATTTTTGGCGGATTGGGGTATAACCCCTTTAACCCCGCACTGGCTGCGCGGGTGGTCCTTCTGATTTCATTCCCGGTTCAGATGACACGTTGGAGTGCTCCTTCCCCCGGCGGTTCAGGGCTTGATGCGCTCACTACGGCAACCCCTCTGGGGGAAATGAAAACCGCGGTGATGCTGACCGGCCAGCTTCCTTCCCACAGCGGTGCCCAGACCTTTGATTACTTTGTCGGCAATATGGGCGGATCTCTCGGCGAAGTCTCCGCGCTGGTATTGCTGGCAGGCGCGCTCTATCTTTTCTGGAAGCGCATCATTACCTGGCATATCCCGCTGAGCTTTGTCGGCAGTGTCGTTGTGCTCGGTGGGGTTTTCTGGCTGGTCGACCCTGCCCGCTACCCCAGCCCACTGTTTCACCTGGTTACGGGAGGGTTGCTGCTGGGAGCCTTCTTTATGGCGACCGATATGGTCACTTCTCCCGTCGCTCCTGCGGGGATGATCGTTTTCGGGATCGGATGCGGAGTTGTTACGGTGTTGATTCGTCTCTTCGGCGGTTATCCGGAAGGGGTTTCTTTCGCAATTCTGCTGATGAATGCCGCCACGCCGCTTATCGATCGCTACTGCCGCCCGCGTAAGTTCGGCTACGTGTCACGCAAAGCGTAAACAAGGGAAGTCCATGAAGGATATGGCTCGTCTGGTCATTGTGCTGACCCTGATTACAGTATGTGCGGGTTTGGTTCTCTCGCTGGTTGAGAACTTCACCCGCGAGCCGATCGCCGAGCAGCGCCGGCTTGAGACTCTCAGGGCTTTGTCCGCTGTTCTGCCCGAGTTCGACAACAGCCCCGATCAGGATCGCGTCGTGATATCGGCCGGCATGGACAAAAAGGGCAAGCCTGTTGAGCGCACTTTCTATCTTGGCCGCTCCGACGGCAAAATCAACGGTATCGCCTTCGAGGTGGTCGCCCCCGATGGCTACAGCGGCGAAATTGTGGTTATGGCAGGTGTTCGCCCTGATGGAACCCTTGTTGCCGTTGAGATTTTGAGACATTCCGAAACCCCGGGACTAGGCGATAAAATCGAAGAGGATTGGTTCAAGCGGCAGTTCAAAGGCAAAAGACTGGACAGCGCCGACTGGCGCGTTAAAAAAGACGGCGGCGACTTTGACGAAATTACCGGAGCCACTATCTCTCCCCGGGCAGTCGTGGGTGCTCTGCGTCGCGGCCTGGAGTTTTTTCACGAAAACCGTGGTGCTATTATTGAGGGGGGCGGTGATGGGTCTTAAGCAGGAGTTCAGCAGGGGAATCTGGCGGGAAAATGCGGTATTCAAGTTGCTGCTCGGCCTGTGCCCGGCGCTGGCCGTGACGACCAGTGCCGAAAACGGGCTGGGGATGGGACTGGCTACGACCTTTGTGCTGCTTTGTTCCAATATTGTCGTTTCTCTTTTGCGCAATGTCATTCCCGGTAAGGTGCGCATCCCTTCCTTTATTGTGATTATCGCCTCTTTTGTAACCGTGGTGCAACTGACTATGGAAGCCTTTCTTTACGACCTCCACAAGGCGCTGGGGATCTTCATTCCCTTGATTGTCGTCAACTGTCTTATTCTTGGACGGGCCGAAGCTTTCGCCTCTCGCAATCCACTGCGAAATTCCATTGCTGACGGACTTGGAATGGGCGTAGGATTTACTCTTGCGCTGTTTGTTCTCGGCGCTGTACGAGAAGTCCTTGGGGCCGGCAGCCTGTTTGGAGTCTCCCTGTTCGGCAGTGGTTATCAGCCGGTGCTGCTGATGATTCTGCCCCCTGGGGCTTTTATCTCCCTTGGATTTCTGCTGGCGGGAATGAATCTCATAGAAGCCAGGCGTCGTTAAGGTGGCCGGGGACGGAAAGTCGATTGGCAGGATGCCCTACCTGCGGGTAAAGGGTCGAGGAAACCCCGCGAATCCTCGCGATTATTTATGCTTCTGAGATGGCATAAACCGCTGTTTTAACAGTGAAAATGTATGCATAAATGTGCATACAGTATACTGTATTTTTTCCTTGACAAGAAAACCCGTTTGTCCTAACTTGCCTAGGCCTTAAACCGTAAACGGCATCGCATATAATTAGTATGCCGTAATAACACATCGTTAGGGGAGGAGCCGCTCTATGCTAGACAGTTACCTGCCGATTTTGGTTCTCATTGGGATAGCCCTGGCTTTTGCCGTGGGCGCGGTTGTTCTTTCCGGTTTGGTTGGTATGAGAAAGCCCAGCAAGGTCAAGCTTTCTCCATACGAATGCGGCCTGCCGCCTGTCGGAACGGCGCGAGAAAGGTTCCCGATCAAGTTTTACCTGGTCGCAGTGGCTTTTATCGTGTTTGATCTCGAGGTCGTATTTATGTACCCGTGGTCCGTCGTGTTCAAGAAGCTTGGTCTTTTTGGCGCGTCAACCATGGGGTTCTTCATTTTTGTCCTCGTTATCGGTTTTATCTATGACTGGAAAAAAGGAGCATTGGAATGGGAGTAGATCAGCCTCTGGGAGACAATTTTATCACGACAAGTCTGGACAAGGTTGTCAATTGGTCCCGGTCTCGTTCTCTCTGGCCGATGACCTTCGGTCTTGCCTGCTGCGCGATTGAAATGATGGCCGCTGGTGCCGCTCGGTTCGACCTGGACCGATTCGGGATCCTGTTCCGCGCTTCGCCGCGTCAGGCTGACCTGATTATTATTGCGGGGACGGTGACCAAGAAGATGCTCCCGGTTATCCAGACGATTTACGAGCAGATGCCTGAACCTAAGTACGTCATCGCCATGGGTGCCTGCGCGTGCTCGGGTGGCATCTTTGATACCTACAGCACGGTCCAGGGTATCGACGAGGCGCTGCCGGTCGATGTTTATATCCCTGGTTGTCCTCCCCGTCCCGAAGGGCTTCTCTATGGTTTGCTCAAGCTGCAGGAGAAGATCATGGCCGAGCGCAATACTTTCGGCGCGGCCATCGGCCTCGGTGAAGTGGTCAGGGAAGCCTGATAGCATAGCGGGTTGGCTTTCGATACTTTATTTATTGAGATAAGGACAGGAAATGACCGATCAAGCTGTAGTGGAAAAGATCAAGGCGAAGTTCTCCTCGTCTGTTCTTGAGGTCAAGGAATACCGGGGAGAGACTACCGTGACGGTGGCGAAGGGTGACATCGTTGCCATCTGCACCTTCTGCAAGGAGGAGCTGGGCTTCAATATGCTGGCTGATCTGTGCGCTGTTGACGGCCTGGACATGGGGCTTGATCCCCGCTTCCTCGTTGTCTACAACCTTTACAACCTGACGGATAAAACGCGCCTGCGTCTCAAGGCACCTGTCAGTGCTGACGATGCGCGTATCGACACCGTCTGTGGTGTGTGGGGCGCAGCCAACTGGATGGAGCGCGAGTGCTGGGATCTTTCAGGGATCACTTTTAACAATCATCCCGATCCTCGGCGAATCCTTATGCCCGATGATTGGGAGGGACATCCGTTGCGCAAGGACTATCCCGTGCAGGGGCCCGACCGTGAACCCTATCAGGGACGCACTGTTTAAGGCACCTATTCGAGAACACCAAAAGGAACGAGGCGTACAATGGCAACGACAACCGAAACCATGACTATAAACATGGGGCCCCAGCATCCTTCGACTCACGGGGTGTTGAGGCTGGTTCTGGAGCTGGACGGCGAGCAGATCGTCAAGGCGGTTCCTCATATCGGCTACCTCCATCGCGGGGTTGAAAAGCTTGCAGAAAGCAGGACTTATCATCAGGCTTTGCCTTTGACGGACCGCCTGGATTATCTTGC
>JAXHUR010000031.1:0-35186 GCA_034189505.1 Thermodesulfobacteriota bacterium
TGCGCCCTTCATCGGCCTTGCGCCGCCCGGTGAGGTAAGTGCGGTAGACGGGCATCTCCACCATCACCTCGATCAGCGCCTGGTGAAGGGCGTGGCGGGTCAGGTCGCTGCCGTAGCGGTAGCGGGAAGCAAAATTTTTAAGCAGCAGCGTCAGGTTGTCGATATCCCCCAGCATATGCCGCCGGATGATCAGCCTCTTCTTCTCGACAGCCAGATCTTCGCAGCGTCCGCCGGGATTAGCGAAGCGGTGATAGATGGTGTTGAAGCGGCGCTCCTGCGAGGCGTCGCACAGCACGCCGAGAGCGCGGTTGAGAAAGTCGTAGCCGCTGGTTCCCTGAGTCTTCCAAGTGCGGGGAAGATTCTCGTGTTCTTCGAGAATTTTTTCCACCACCACGTAGGTTTCCGGTGCGGCAACCGAGAGGCGCTCCAGATATTGCAGCGGATCATAAAGCCCGTCGATATGGTCGATGCGCAGTCCACTGAAAAGCCCCTGGCGCACCAGCTTGAGCACCAGACCGTGGCAGTGCTCGAAAACATCCTTCTCTTCGATGCGCAGCGAGATCAGGTCGTTGATGCTGAAAAAACGCCGGTAGTTGAGTTCCTCCGACGCCACTTTCCAGTAGGAGAGACGGAAATACTGCCGCCCCAGCAGCGCATCGAGCAGGGAGAAGGTCTCTGGCTGCTCTGGAGTGCCGTTGAAGCGCTCGACGCTCTGCATGATGTGGCTGCGCACCTGGTCGTTTCTTTCGTGAAGCGCCCACAGGGTTTGCTTGATGAAGTGGATCTGGTCGTAGCGGTCGCGACTCGGCCCGTCGGCCAGGGTCTTGAGCAGATACAGCACCCCCATGTACTGGATATGGTCGGGATGATCGGCGCCGAGGCTGCGCCGCAGCGGGGCATGCGTTTGAGTCAGGATCTCGAGATAGCTGTCGATGCGCAGGGGGTAGCGCTGATCGAAATAACTGACGAAAAACCCTTCGGCATCGTAGCCCAGCCGGATTTGTCCGCGCTCCAGCGCGTCGCCGTAGAAGCTGCCGAGGAAAGGCGCCAGTACGCGCCCGTGAAGGCTCTCCAGGGGATGTTCCCAGTCAATGTCGAAGGTGCGGAAGTAGCGTGAATGGGGACCGTTTTCCAGCACGTCTACCAGCATGGCATTCTGCGCATCAAAGGCCATGTGGTTGGGCACGATATCCTGCAGCCAGCCCATCCCCTGCCTGCGTACCTCCTCAGCCAGCACGGTAAAATCCTCGCTCCCGCCAAGCTCCGGGTTGAGAGCGTTCATGTCGGTGACGTCATAACCGTGGTCGCTGCCGCTGCGAGCGCGGAAGATGGGAGAGGCATAGAGGGTGTCGATTCCCAGTTCCCGCAGGTAGCCAATGATGGCGCGGGCATGATCGAAGGTGAACCCGGGCGTAAACTGCATGCGGTAGGTCGCGGTCGGTATGCGCATCAGATCATCCCCACGTTGAGAGAATATCCCAGCTGCTGAAACTGCTCGAACCATTCGGAAGAGGTGGTATCTCCTCTGTCGTAAGCATTGCGCAGAGTCGGGCAGAGTTCACGGCAGATGATGTAGTAGGTGTTCTGCGCCTGCCACAGGTCGATGGTGATGGGCAGTCGGTGCAGCAGCTCGATGGTTTCATTGATCGTGATAAGAAACGCAAGGTTGCCGGGCGTTTTGGAAAGCTTGTTCATCTGACGGGCGATTTTTGCACCGGCCGCCAGCCCCAGGGTGGGGTCGTCGAGCTTGAGAGAGAGCCGTTCCACCTCATCGATCAACTCCCGCAGGGTGAGAAGGTCCTGTCCGCCTTCAGAGAGCAGCTTTTTCAGGCGGTCGGTCACCACCATCTCCACCGGGGCGGTGAGAGCGCGCGGTGCCGGTGCGCCGATGTCATTGAGAAAGCGCAGCAGAGCAAACTGGTTGTCGTAAATCTGCTGATAGGTGCGGTTGAGATCTTCAAGTGGTTTCTGCATGATCTGATCGAGCACCTTGCGCTGCTCGTCTTTGAACAGGTGCCACAGGGTGTAGTTGTGCTGTTCGAAATGGCGATCGATCAGACGGATGACTTCTGGAAGGTCGCTGCGTTCGAAGGCGTCGCGCAGCTCATTCTGCATTACGGTAAACGATTTTTCGTCCCGATAGGCGCGCACGCCCGCCGAGAGGTTGTGGTCGCCGAAGTGCAGGACTGCGAAAGCGAAATCCCCATGGTTCATAGTGATGCAGGACCGCACCCGGGTACGGCCGATCCCCAGCCGCACCCGCCCGGCATGATAATCGGCATAGTTCAGGTTGACCGCTTCGTAGCTGTAGACCTGCTGGGGTTTGTGGTTTCCTTCAAATTCGCAGGAGATGGCGTGATGGGCGGCTACCCGCTCGAGATCGAGGCGGGTTGTCGCCACATGGCGACGATAGATATTGGCCGCATGGCTGTATTGCTTGAGGTTGCTGGGAACATGGGCCAGCTTCCCAAGGAACGCCGCCTCCAGGTCGGTGCCGCCCGCTTCTTGCGCCAACTGGATGGCGCGGCCGGCGTAAGCCATGATCTGAACCGTTTCGATCCCCGAAACCTCATCGAAGAACCAGCCGCAACTGGTAAACATCAGCAGGGCGTGACGCTGCATCTCGAACAGCCGCAGCAGGGTGATTTTTTCCTCCTCGACGGGCTCGCGCTCGCAGAGCTCCGTCAGGAAGCGGTTCACATGGTGTTCGGAACGATCGAGAATAACGTCGATGTAGGCATTACGCGCCTCCCAGGGATCGGCCGTCCAGCGCTGCATCTGCCGCTCGAATTGAACCGCAAGCTGGTCGCGCAGCCAGTTCAGAGCCTCCCGCAGCGGGCCGCGCCACTTCTGGTGGGTCCCTGGGCGCCCGCTGCTGCAGCCGCAGTCGGCGCGCCAGCGCTCAATGCCGTGGGCACAGCTCCAGGAAGAATTTTCGTAAATGCGCACCTCCCATTCCGGAGGGTGTTTTTCGAGATATTCGCCGTAGATGGTGAGCTGGATGTCGGGATTTTTTTCCAGGTTGCGCAGGCAGTAGGCCAGCGCCATATCGCCGTGGCGGTGATGATGACCATAGCTTTCTCCGTCGGTGGCAATATGAGAGAGCGCGGCATCCGGTCCTCCAGCCAGGCCATCGAGCAGTCGGCGGGCGAAGTTTTCGCCGTCGTTGAGCAGACCGCCGAAAGCCACCTCCTGAGAGGCGGCGCCGTCATAGAAGAAAATTGTGATATCGCGCCCCGAGGGCAGCCGGCACAGGTAGGCTCTGCGCGGGTCGATGCCACCGTCGGTCAGGGGCTGCCAGCTCTTTTCCCCCAGCGGCCGTACCGCCCGGGCCTGGCGGGGCGCCAGCAGGGTGAAACGGATGCCATGTTCCGCCAGCACTTCGAGGGTGGCCAGGTCGACGGCGGTCTCAGGCAGCCACATCCCTTCGGGCCTGCGGCCGAAGCGCGACTCGAAGTCCCGGATCCCCCAGCGCACCTGGGTGTACTTGTCGCGGGCGTTGGCCAGCGGCAGGATCATGTGATTGTAGGCCTGCGCCAGCGCCGCTCCATGGCCGGAAAAATGCTGGCGGCTCCTGTGGTCCGCGTCAATGATCGCCTGGTAGGTCTCGGGGCGGTGGATTTCGAGCCATGAAAGCAGGGTAGGACCAAAATTGAAACTGATTTTTTCGTAATTGTTCGAGATGGCGACAATGAGGTTTTCGTGGTTAAGGATCCGCGAGGCGGCGTTGGTCTGGTAGCACTCGGTGGTGATGCGCTCGTTCCAGTCGTGAAACGGGTAGGCCGAATCCTGCAGCTCGACATCCTCAAGCCAGGGGTTTTCGCGAGGCGGTTGATAAAAATGCCCGTGAATGCAGACGTAACGATCACTCATCAAACACCTTCTCTCCTTAAATCGCCGGCCGGCCTGGGTGCTCGGCTCGGCAGGCATTTAAAATCAAGGGAAATCCAGTTGCAACTGCTCAGCATGGAGCCACAGCTCCCATGTGGGGACTTCAGTTTTCTTTCGTAAAAAGGGCCAGGCTGTGAGGCGGCAGTGCCACCTGCTGCCCTCCTTCGATTTTTGCGGGCAGCCGGGCGCCGGGCCCCCGCCACTGAGGGTCGGCGGAATCGATGAGTTTGCGCCAGTTGCCGGTCCGTGCCGGAAAGCGACAGTTCACCGTCGCACGGTTGAAATTCATCAGCAGCCATATTTCATCTTTCTCATGGTGGCGATGCAGCCACAGCACCCGCTGATCTTCCATCCCCCAGCCTTCGAGTTGCCGGTTGTCGCAGCGGTTCAGGACGGGATGATCGCGGCGCAGCCGCAGCAGCTCGCGGTAAAAAGCGTTCATTGCGCCTTTGTCCCCTGTCCGGCGCGAAGCCCAGTTGAGCCGCGCCGCATCGAAGGTGGCCGGATCCTGGGGGTCGGGTGGTTCGCCCTGCTGATGGAACTCTTTGAATTCGCGTTTGCGCCCGGCCCGCACCCCCTCGATGAGTTCTTCGTCGTCGAAGCTGATGAAATAGGGAAAGGGGCGATCCTCGCCATACTCCTCTCCCATGAAAAGCAGGGGAATGTATGGGGAAAGGATGGCAGCGCCGGCCGCCAGTTTTGCGGCCTCGAAACCCGCCAGACTGATCAGGCGCTCGCCGCGCATGCGGTTGCCGACCTGATCGTGATTCTGGGAGCAGACCACGAACTGTTCCGCGGGGCGGTCCGCGCTGGAGTTGCCGTGATGGCGCTTGCGAAACTCGGAATAGCGCCAGGAGAGAATGAAGCCTTCGCGCAACGCCTTGACCAGATCGCCAATATGACCGAAGTCGGCGTAATAGCCAAGACTTTCCTCGGTCAGAAGCACATGCAGGGCGTGATGAAAATCATCGCTCCACTGAGCGTGCATGCCGATGCCGCCCAACTCTGCGGGCCGGATCAGCCGAGCGTCGTTGAGATCGCTTTCCGCAATCAGCAGGCACTCCCGCCGGTTGCCGGCGGAGAATTCCTCCGTCTGCTCCACCAACTCCTGCAGAAAGGGTTTAGCGGAAAAATCGTTGATGGCATGCACCGCATCGAGCCGCAGCGCATCGATATGGAAGTGCCGGAACCAGTGCAGGGCGTTCTGCAGGAAGTAGCGTCGCACCTCGTCGCTGTGGGGGCCGTCGAAGTTGATCGCCTCGCCCCAGGCGGTGCGATAGCGGTCGGTGAAGTAGGGGCCGAAATCGCGCAGGTAATTTCCTTCCGGACCGAGGTGATTGTAAACCACGTCGAGGATGACGGCGAGGTCGGTCTGGTGGGCGGCATCGACCAGCTTCTTCAGGCCGTTGGGACCGCCGTAGCTGTTTTGTACAGCAAAGGGGAGAACCCCGTCGTAACCCCAGTTGCGGGTGCCGGGGAATTGGGCGACCGGCATCAGCTCGATGGCGGTGATTCCCATGTCGCGCAATTCCTCAAGGCGCGGAATAATCGCCTCGAAGGTACCCTCCCGGGTAAATGTTCCTACATGCAGTTCGTAGATGACCATCTCGGACAGAGGGCGTCCTTTCCAGTCGCGGTCACTCCAGGCGAAATCCTCGTGATCGATGACCTGCGAGGGGCCGTGCACGCTGTCGGGCTGGTAGCATGAAGCCGGATCGGGGCGGTCTTTTTCGTCATCGAGCCTGAACTGATAGCAGGCGCCCGGCAGAACGTCCTCGACGACGGCTCGCCAGTACCCGCGTTCCTGTCGCGTCATGGACAGAATCCGCTCATAGGGGGAGACAATCTTCAGCTCCACCTGCCGGGCACGGGGCGCCCACACGGAAAACTCACAGCGCCCGGCATCGAGATAATACGCTCCCAGTTGCATAACAATCACATCCTCCCTTAATTTTCCACATCACACCTCACTGCTTCTCCAGCGGCTCTTCCAGGATCATCTCAATGCCGCGCATCGGCAGCGAAATCCAGTCCGGGCGGTTGTTGAGTTCATAGCCCAGTTCGTAAACCGCTTTTTCCATCAGGAAGCAGTGCAGCAGTGTTTTGAGATGGGCGCGATTGTCGGGCACCAATCGCGAATTGCCGAGTGTGCGCAGATAGCCCTGCAGGAAGATGGCCCCGGCATAGGTGCTCCAGGCCTCCAGCCAGGGATGCAGGAATTCGGCATCGGTCGGGTGATCATCGGTGTGGCGTCGCAGTGCGCTCATGGCGGCATAGTGAAAGGAGCGGATCATGCCGGCCACATCCCGCAGGGGGGAGCGCTTCAGCCGTCGTTCACTCAGGGAGCGAGCCGGCTCCCCTTCGAAATCGATGATGACGAAATCCTTGCCGGTATAGAGCACCTGCCCGAGGTGGTAGTCTCCATGAATGCGGATTTTCATGGAGGTAATCTTCGGCCCCATGATGCGCGACAGGCGGATGAGAACATCACGCTCCTGCTCGATCAGGCGTTCGGCCTGATCACGTTCCGTCTCCGGCACCCGCGCCATATTCTGCCGCAGCAGCGTGAAGGTACGCCGCGTCAGGGAGCGCATGGATTGATAGACTGAGCGCTGATAGAGAGTGGAGAATTCTTCCGGCCGCCAAGTGGGGTCCTGCACGTTCGAGGCGAGCGCCAGGTGAAGCTGTGCTGTGCGTTGCCCAAGCCGGTCCACCATGTCGAGGTAGAAGGTGCCGAACACTTCCGAGAGTTCCGCGGGGATGTTCCCGCAGCTGATGTCGAGCAGGTGTGCGTCCCGGTCGGGCAGCGACGGCAATTCGCTGCGATGACTGAACAGTCGGTCGATATAATTGGCCAGGACATCGAGAGAGAAGCTCCAGGCATCCCCCTGGTTGGGAACCAGCCCCATCAGAAGACCCAGCGCCATCGGTTCGCCGCTTTGGCCATGATACTCGAGGGCACCACCAAAAGAGGGCGTGTATTCGAATTTTGCTTTTTCAGTCAGCAGCCTGGTGATCTCCTGGTCAGGGTTGATGCCGTTTTCCAGCATGCGGTAGAGTTTTAGAAACAGTCGGTCATCGTAAATCATGGCGCTGTTGCTCTGTTCGGTTTTCATGACCTGGGAAACGGCGGGGTCGAAATCCTTTCCAAGCAGGGTGCGCAAACGGCTGCCCGGAATCCCGGCCAGTTCTCCCCGCTGACCCTTGAGCCGTCGGCGTGATCGGATCATGCCGAGCAGAGCCTGTCGAAAAGCGGCGTCGTAGATCGCATCGTAAAGGAAAAAGTTCTCCTCTCCGATCTGAAGGTCTGCAATCAGGGCCTGAGGATACTGCTGGCGCAGATTGTCGGCTTCTTTCTCGTTCACCGCACTGACCGGCAGCATGTAGGTCTCGGAGGCGCCTTCGCTGTAGGCAACGTCGAACAGCAGGATGCGCACATCCTCCCGGTTGATATTCATGGCGATGGAATCACGGATGGAGACCCCGCGCACCGTGCGCGCCTTGGCGCGGAACCAACGAGCCCGATCGAGATATGCAGGCAGAATGTTTTCCGCGAATCTTTTGCCGCTGCTCCCCTCTAGAATACGGTGCCAGGCTTGCCCGGCGCTGAGCTTGAGGCGGATCGACTGATTCTCCGATGTGCGGCCGTGACGCTCCGGCAGCAGCCGGAACCAGTAGTAGTCGTGAATCCCCAGCGTCAGAAAATAGGGGGTCTCGCGGATGATGGGGAAGGTGTTGTGGCTGAAAACCTCTTCCGGGACCATGCCGGCAAATTCCGACAGATCCAGCTCAACCGCCTGGGAATAGCGCGACAGGTTGACCACCACCAGGATGATTTCATCCTCGTAGCGGCGAATAAAGGCCAGCACCTTGGGGTTGTCGGGCAGCAGCATCTCCAGGCTGCCCCGGCCGAAGGCCTTGAAATGCTTGCGCATGGCGATCACGCGCCGCATCCACCACAGCAGCGAGGTCGGGTTGCGCTCCTGATTTTCGACGTTGAGCGCCTCGTAATGGTATTCGGGATCGCTGATGACCGGCAGGTAGAGCTTCTGCGGATTGGCATTGGAGAAGCCGGCGTTGCGGTCAGGGCTCCACTGCATGGGGGTGCGTACCCCGTCGCGGTCGCCCAGATAGTAGTTGTCCCCCATGCCGATTTCGTCGCCGTAATAGACAATGGGGGTTCCCGGCAGGGAGAACAGCAGAAAGTTCATGACCTCGATTTTGCGCCGGTTGTTGCGCAGCAGCGGCGCCAGCCGGCGGCGGATGCCGAGATTGATGCGGGCGCGCGGGTCGGTGGCGTAGGTGCGGTACATATAGTCGCGCTCCTCGTCGGTGACCATCTCCAGCGTCAGCTCATCGTGATTGCGTAAAAAGATCGCCCACTGGCAGCTCTCGGGAATGCTGGGCGTCTGGTCGAGGATGTCGAGCAGCGGAAAGCGGTCTTCCATCTGCAGCGCCATGTACATGCGCGGCATGATAGGGAAATGAAAGGCCATGTGGCATTCGTTGCCCTCGCCGAAATAGGCGACGGCATCCTCCGGCCACTGATTGGCTTCAGCCAGCAGCATGCGGTTGTCGAATTTCTGATCGATATGAGCGCGCAGCTCCTTGAGATAGTCGTGTGTTTCTGGAAGGTTCTCGCAGTTGGTGCCGTCGCGTTCATAGAGATAGGGGACAGCGTCAAGGCGCAGCCCGTCGACTCCCATGCCGAACCAGAAGTCGAGCACCTTGAACATCTCCTTGCGGACCTGCGGGTTTTCAAAATTAAGGTCGGGCTGGTGAGAATAGAAGCGGTGCCAGTAGTAGGCCCTGGCGACCGGATCCCAACTCCAGTTCGAACTTTCGAAATCCTGAAAGATGATGCGGGCGTCAATATATTTGTCCGGTGCGTCGCTCCAGACGTACCAGTTGCGGTAGCGCGAGCCGGGCTTGGCGCGCCGCGCGCGCTGAAACCAGGGGTGCTGGTCCGAGGTGTGATTGAGGACCAGCTCGGTGATGACACGCAGCCCGCGGGCGTGCGCCTGCTTGAGAAACTCCTTGAAATCCTTAAGAGTGTTGTAGTCGGGATTGACGCTCTTGTAGTCGGCGATGTCATAGCCGTCATCACGCAGCGGCGAAGGGTAGAAAGGCAGCACCCAGATGGCGGTGACGCCGAGGCTCTGCAGGTAGTCGAGTTTGCTGATCAGTCCCCGGAAATCCCCGATGCCGTTGCCGTCCGAGTCGGCAAAAGCCTTGATATGCACCTGGTAGATGACGGCGTCCTGATACCAGAGAGGATTATCGTCGATCTGCGATTCTTTTTTACGCGCCATATGATTAATCCTTGAAATTTGTAGGGGCGACGCATGCGTCGCCCTGGTCATTTGAAAGTTTATTATTCGGCACAGGCCGGATGTTACATAAAATAATCAAAATCCTGCTCGCGCCGCAGGCGCGGATAGAGGCGGAATATAGCGGCCGGCAGCTGGTGCGGATCAAGTTCGATCGGGTTCCACTCGCTGTGCCAGATATTGCGCCCTTCGCCCAGCAGGTCATGAGCCAGAAACGGATGGCCGGGGGAGAGGCCGAGGCTTTCCATGGGCAGCCGGATTTTGCCCGCCTGTTTGTGAAAGGGGTCGAGGTTGACTGCGACCAGCAGGATATTGTCATGTTTTTCGGTGGTTTTGATGTAGCAGATCAGATTGTCGTTGTCCGTTTCGCAGAAATGGACGTTCCAGGTGGTCTGCAGCGCCGGATTGTCGCGCCGGATGTGGTTGACGCGCGCAATCAAATCCCGCATGTGATCGGCGTTTTCCCAGTCCCAGTGTTTGATTTCAAATTTCTCCGAATCGAGATATTCCTCGCGTCCCGGCAGGGCGGCGTTGACGAACAGCTCGAAAGGCGGACCGTAGATGCCGTAGCTCGCCGAGAGGGTCGCTGCCAGGATAAAGCGGATTACGAACGCCGGACGCCCGCCGTACTGCAGGACTTCCGGCAGGATATCGGGAGTGTTGGGCCAGAAGTTGGGGCGGAAGAAGTCGCGCACCGGCGGTGTGCTCAGCTCCATCATGTACTGTTCCAGCTCCCACTTGGTGTTGCGCCAGGTGAAGTAGGTATAGGACTGGGTAAAGCCGACCTTGGCCAAGCGGTACATCACCTTGGGGCGGGTGAAGGCTTCGGACAGAAAGATGGTTTCCGGGTGCTCCTTCTTGATCTCTCCGATAACGTACTGCCAGAAACCGAAGGCCTTGGTGTGAGGGTTGTCGACACGGAAGATGGTCACGCCCTGTTCGATCCAGTAGTCAAAGATGCTTTTAAGTTCTTCCCACAGGTTGCGCCAGTCGTCGCTTTCAAAGTCGAAAGGGATGATGTCCTGATACTTTTTGGGCGGATTTTCCGCGTACTGCACCGTGCCGTCGGGGCGCTGGCGGAACCACTGCTTGTAACGATGGACATAGGGATGGTCCGGCGAACACTGAAAGGCGATGTCCATGGCTACTTCAAGGCCATGCTGCGCCGCCTTGTCAATAAAGCTGCGAAAATCCTCCAGCGTGCCGAGTTGCGGGTGGATCGCCTTGTGACCGCCATCAGCGCCGCCAATCGCCCAGGGAGAGCCGGGGTCGTCGTCTTCGGCCACCACCTGGTTGTTGCGCCCCTTGCGGTTGGTGATGCCGATGGGATGGAGCGGCGGAAAATAGAGGACGTCGAAGCCCATGCGCGCGATTTCCGGCAGCAGTTTTTCACAGTCGCGGAAGGTGCCGTGCTGCGCTGGCTCGCCCGAGGTTGAGCGGGGGAAAAGTTCATACCAACTCGAGAAAAGAGCTTTTTGGCGTTCGGCGAGCACTTCAAAGGTACGATCGGCCAGGGTCGCCAGATGGGGGTCGTAATGACGCTCCATCAGGGCTGTAAGCTCGGGGTCTTGCGCCAGCCGCAAAGCGGACGCATCGTCCGGTGCCTGGCGCAGCCTGGAAGCCCACTGCCTGAGCCACTGGGCATCGCTGCTTCCGGCGCGCAGAGCAAATGATTCGATCAGGCGCGCGCCGATCTCCCGATCGACCGCCAGATTCTGCCCGGCTGAAAAACGTTTGGCCAGGTCTTTCTGCCAGGTCACGAAATGGTCGACCCGCGCTTCGACCGTGTAGTAATAGGCGCCGAGTTCACTGATTTTGAAGGCGGCTTCCCAGGCATCGTTGACGAGAAAGCGCATGGGAACCTTGTGCCATTGCTCCTCCGATTCGTGACGATAGAGAAGCAGCGCCGCCGGTTCGTCGTGGCCGTCGCAGAAGACATCGGCGCGCACGACGACTTTTTCGCCGATCACGCGTTTAATGGCAAAGCGCCCGTCATCGACCTGCGGAGTGATATTCTCGATCACCGCCCGGCGGCGCCCATCTTCAGGGAATTCGTTGGAAGTCTGCGGCCTGTGCTGCGACATGTCTCCTCCTTGCCGTAATTCAATGGCCGGTCCCCGCATTTTAAACCTGCGGGGAGCCGGGGACTCAATCCTGAATCAGCTAAAACTTTAACAAGAATTGTGTCTTGAGCAAGTGGGCGCAGCTTTTGTGCCGGACAAATTTTACGGTTTTCCAGTGCGGAAAAATTTTACTTTTGTGTGAAAATTTTTTATTGTGGGAAGTCGATTTTGTTTTTAACCCGGTGCCAATGTGATGGGTGTGGCAACTGCACACCTCCCCCTGGTTTTCTAAAGTTGAGGATGGGTGCCTTGTATGAGTGAAAACATCTTTTCGCCGCGTAAGTTGCGACAGCGCAAGCCGAAGCGGGCCCGTCGATTTGTGCTTGTTGTTCTGCTGCTGCTGGTCGCAGGCTGGTTTATCTGGTCAGAGAATTTTTCGGAGAGCCTTGTCCATGGCGAATTATCGGAAATCCAACGGGATGCTGAGAACTTCTTCCCGGATGTGCCGCCTGAACCTCCCGTGGTTCAAGAGGTACCGCCTCCCTCCACAATTGTCCATGAGATTGAGCCGGGCGACAGTCTGATCGGGATCTTTACCCGCTTCGACCTCGACTGCGGGGCATTGAACCTCATTCTGGAAGCGGACGAACCGCTGTTGGCCCTCGATATCCTGCGCCCGGGGAATACCCTGACGTTCCATCTCGATGAAGAGAGCCGCTGCCTGGAGGAGATGGAGTTGTTCATCCATCCCGGCAATCGGGTTGTTTATCGGCGCGCAGATGACGGATCCTTCGCTTACGAAGAGATCATCCTGCCGGGCGACTGGCAGATAGACATTGTCGAAGGGGAGATCAACGGCAGTTTCTACCTCTCTGCAATCAATGCCGGCCTGTCGGAAAAAGAGGCCGCCCAGATTACCCGCCTGTTCAAGGAACAGATTGTTTTTTCCCGCGACATCAGGGCCGGGGATCGCTTTCAGGTAGTTCGGACCCTGCAGTTCGTCGCTGAAACCTTTACCGGGCAGTCGCGTATTGAAGGGGTGCGCATCCTGCGGCGTAACCGCGTTCACAGTGCATTTCTTTGTGAAGACGGCAATTATTACGACCAGAACGGCGAAAGCCTCATGCGCGCTTTTCTGCGCTACCCCACCGCCCAGCGATACCGTATCAGTTCCTCCTTCAACCCCGCCCGGCGGCACCCGCTCACCGGGCGCGTCGCTCCGCATAACGGGACTGATTTCGCCATGCCGGCCGGCACACCGGTCCTGTCCACCGGCGACGGGGTGGTGACGCGAGTCAGCAATCATCCCTACGCCGGTAAATATATCGAAATCCGCCACGGCGGCGATTATGTCACCCGCTACCTGCACCTGCACCGAATCCTGGTCAATAAGGGACAGAGCGTCAAGCGGGGCGAGCGCATCGCCCTGTCCGGCAATACGGGGCGCTCCACCGGGCCCCATCTGCACTTTGAACTGCATGTGCGCGGCCGCCCGGTCAACCCCATGAAGGCCGATATCCCCATGACGGCATCAGTGCCCCGGGAAAGGCGAGCCCAGTTCGATCGGCGTGTCACGGAACTGCTGGACCTGATGGAGGGCAGACGCGAGCAGATTGCGCTGCGCTGAATTCGCTCATTCCGTCTGCTCGCAAAGGGATATTTTTGATTTATGCCATGGATTCTGTTGAGTGCCTATCTTGCCGTCGTCTGCATCGAGTTTGTCCTGGACGGACTCAACATGCGACATCTGCGGCGTTACGGACATGAGGTGCCGGCCGGCTTCGAGGGGGAGATCGACGGGGAACGGCTGGCGCGCATATCCGACTACACCCTGTGCCGCAACCGGGTGGGACGCATCGAATCCCTGTTGAGCCATCTGCTGCTGATCGTCTTTCTTTTCGGCGGGCTGCTCGGTCTCTACGATCGCTGGATCGAAGACATGCAGCTGTCCTTTATCCTCTCAGGGCTGTTGTTCTTCGCCTGTTTGTCGGTTGCTAAATATCTGATTGACCTTCCTTTCAACCTTTATCACCAGTTTGTCATCGAAGAACGCTTCGGCTTCAACACCATGACCTGGCGCCTGTGGTTGTCGGATCAGATCAAGGGGCTGCTTGTGTCCGCGGTGCTGTTCGGCCTGCTGTTGAGCGGCGCTCTGTGGCTGGTGCAGGCGGCACCGCACAGCTGGTGGTTGTGGGTGTGGGGCTTTTTTGCCCTGTTCAGCCTCTTTCTGATGTATGTCTCGCCGTACGTGATCGAGCCGCTGTTTTTCAAGTTCGAGCCCCTTGGACAGCCTGAGCTTGAAGAGCGCATCACCAGGGTCATGGAGAAGGCGGGGCTGAAGGTCAGCCGTGTTTTCCAGGTGGATGCGTCCCGCCGCAGTCGCCATTCAAACGCCTATTTCACTGGCATCGGCCGGGTCAAACGGATCGTGCTGTTCGATACCCTGCTCGAGCAGTTGACTGCCGATGAAATTGTCGCCGTCCTGGCTCATGAAGTCGGGCATTGGAAAAAGCGTCACGTATTCAAGCGGCTGATGGTGGTGCAGTTGCTCTCTCTCGCGTTTCTAGCCGCTTCGTGGTGGCTGGTCGATGCCGGGGTGCTCCCCGGGCTGATCGGGCTGGAAGACGGTTCGTTTTTCGCTCAGGTCATAATTCTTTCTCTGCTGGCCTCCCTGGCCGGGTGCGTTGTGACTCCAATCTGGAGCGCCTTGTCACGGAGGGATGAATACCAGGCCGATCGTTTTGCCTGTCGTCTGACGGGAGATGCGCAAGCCCTCGCATCGGCGCTGGTTAAGCTGTCGCGGGACAACCTTGCCAACCTGCGCCCACATCCGGCCTATGCCGCGTTTTACTATTCTCATCCCCCCGTCATCGAGCGCGTGCGTCGTTTGCGCGACCGTTCATCCTGAAGAGGGAGCAGAGGCGTGCCCATCATTCTGTTTACTACCGTCCTGACGCTGTCGGCCCTCTACGCCCCGCAGCCGCTGCTCCCCGTGATCATGCAGACTTTTGGCGTATCACGCTCCGCGGCGGCGTTTCTGACCACGGTGTCCTTTCTCCCTTTAAGCATTGCGCCATTGTTTTACGGTTATGTTCTCGAGTCGGTCAGCCCGCGCCGCATGCTGCGCTGGACGATTCTGCTGCTCGCTGTCTCGGAGGTGTTTTTCTTCCTCGCCCCCAATTTCGTCAGCCTGGTGATGGTACGGCTGCTTCAGGGGCTGCTTGTGCCGGCGATCCTGACGGCGCTGATGACCTATGTGTCCCTGGTCAGTGCCAGAAAGCACGTGCAGCGGGCCATGGCAACTTATATTGCGGCAACGATTCTGGGTGGATTCCTGGGACGGGCTTTTTCCGGCTGGGTGGCGGGTGTTTTCGGATGGCGCTACAGCTTCCTGGTGCTTGCCGCAAGCCTGCTGCTGGCTTATTTTCTTCTGTCCCGGCTGAAGGGGGAGACGCGCCTCAATCTGACCCGCCCCCATCCGCGCATGATTTTGAGTGTTCTGCGCCGGCGCGGGTTTCTGCCTCTTTACCTGGCGGTGTTCGGGTTCTTCCTGGTATTCGCTGCGATTATGAATTTCATTCCATTCCGCCTGACCGAAATCAGCGAGCAGGCGACGGAGTTCCGTATCGGCATGATGTACAGCGGCTACCTCATGGGGATCGTAGCATCCCTGGGGGCGGCCTGGGTTGCGCGCAGAGTCGGGGGTGAGATGCGGGCGCTGCGTCTCGGGATGATCGTCTTCACCGGTGCGCTGACAATGATGCTGATCCCCTCGGTGCCGGTGCTGTTCGGGGTGATGTTCCTGTTCTGCGGCGGTATGTTCCTGGTGCACTCTACCGCCTCCGGCTTGTTCAATCGCTGTGCGCGTGAAGGACAGGGGCTGGTCAACGGGCTTTACGTTTCTTTTTATTATGCGGGGGGCGCTATCGGCTCATATGGGCCGGGACCGGTTTATCGTCATTGGGGGTGGGATGGAGTGATTCTGGCCTTGGCAGCGGTCTCGCTGCTGGTGCTGGCGGTACTGATGAGCCCTGGCCCTGTCGCTGCAGCCACGGAAAAAGGGTGAAGTCGAGGTTTGTGTCACCATCAGGATCTCTTCTCGCTCCATTGAAGGGCGTTGGATGGGCAACTTGCTATGCATTCGGGGCATTTCAGGCAGTCGCGGTCGGTCAGCGTGCCGGTTTCCTTATGCCGGGCGATGGGCAGGCTCATGGGGCAGGCGTTTTCGCAACGCCCACATTCGCGGCAGTTGTGACTGATCTGCAGCCTGTCTTTATGCCCTCCGATCAGGTTCTGCATGGTGCCCATCGGGCAGATGGCGCACCATGCGCGTGGATGCAGGGTGAACGCCAGGCCGACTCCAATTGCAGTCGTCACGGCGCACATGGTCCAGAACACCATCCCCCAGTGCTGAAGATCGCTTGGATTGAGGGCGATTCGCCATCCCATAAAGCCCATCAGTGTACTCAGCACCCCCAGGCGAAAAGGCATCTGGCGCATGAAGCCGGGAATAACGCCGCGGCGGGTCAAAGGTGCGACCAGCCGATCAAAAAAAGCGCCGCGCGGACAGAGATTGCCGCACACATAGCGTCCCTTGTAAAAAGCTCCCACCACCCCTGTCAGCATGGCTCCGGCCACAGTAAATCCGAGCAGCGGATACTTCCAGCCCAGCGACAGTGTCACAAGCATAATGGGCATCAGCGCCCACTGCAGGTTGCGGCGGTGGGAGACCGCCTGATATTTCTCCTGAGCAACAGTTTCCATAAATAATCAACTCCAGAATATATATTTAAATATATTCGGATGGTCATATGTTATGCAGAAAAAGTCAACCCTTTTTTGAAAAGAGACCGGCCCGCTGTTGCTGCGCTACGAGAAAAAGGCCCCTGGATAAGGGGCCTTTTTCTCGTCTTGAGCGGCACTGCTGTGTTTCATGCATGTGAATCAGGTTAGTGTGCACCGGCCTTTTGATGCTCTGCATTATGAGAAGCGTGGGAGGCGGGCATGGCTTTGTTCGGCGATTGCTCAACCCGGGCGAGAATTTCTAGGGGGCGTTCATCGGGAAGCCAGGTGACTTCGCCGGTGCCCACATCATAAATGGCGCCAACCACCTTCACGGTACCGGAGCGAACCAGGCTGCGAGTTGAAGGGCTGGCCATGAACAGATCTTCAATCCCCTGCCAGACGTTTTCCTCGATGGCGGCCGGAATAACGGCGCTGCCCTCCAGTTTCGGATTGTTTTCCATGGCGCGCTTGACGGCCGGTTCGATATTGTCGACCAGGGGCGGAATGTTGCGCTCAAGTTCGTGCCCATGGCCCTGCATGGCCTGGGTGACGGCGGTGACTGCGCCGCATTGGGTGTGGCCCAGAACGACCAGAACAGGGGTGTTGACATGGGCCAGTCCGTATTCTATGGATCCGACCTCGTCCGTATCGCAGACATTTCCGGCGACGCGAATGACAAAGATATCCATGATCCCGGCATCAAATATATGCTCGACGGGAACCCGCGAATCAGAGCAGGTAATGACGGTGGCGTAGGCATGGTCGCCCTGGTTTTCCGACCCCGCCAGATTCAGGCGGTCTTTCCCCAGGTGGGTATACTGGATTTGACCCGATACAAAGCGCTGATTCCCTTCCTTGAGCATTTTCAGGCATTGTGCGGGGGCGGGTTTCGGTTTTGCGGCAAAGACAGGGACAGTGATAAATGAGGCTATACAGGCAAGCCCCACGATCAAAATGAATAGCTTTTTCATGATTTTCTCCCTTGAGGCAATCAAAGAAACACAGAAGCGCAGCGTCAAATGTTTCAGGTATATTGCCAATTAAAAGTCGTGGCAAGAAAAATCTTTCACATACGACAAAAGGCCTCCTTGGCGGGAGGCCTTTTGTCGTATGTGTATGCTGACATTGCTTACTTGATGTGGCAGTCGCCGCACTTGGTGGGGCCGCCCTGAGCCTTGTGGCAGTTCTTGCAGGCGTCGCCATGAGCGGAGTTTTTGTCGATTTCAATTTTTGCAGGAGTCCCTTCGTGACACTTGTCGCAGGAGAGTTTTTCGCCATGCATTTTGTGATCGAAAGGAACGGCGCCGTTTTTGGCTTCATAACTGTACATGTCTTGGGAGGCGAAACCGACTCCGGCGGCAAACAGAACAACCATGGCAGCTACAACAAACTTCTTCATACTCTTTCCTCCTGAAAATAAAAATGGTTGGAAAAAATTTCCGCTCCTATTAAAGAACCAGGAAGGCATTTTGTCAAGATGAACTCGCATGAAAAAAGGAATTTTGAAGATTCGGAAACATGAGTGGATTAGGGGGCTATTTCTGCTCTGATGAGGAAAAGAACGCCTCTTTGCGTTCAAGCTGTTTCAGGTGTTCTTTCTCTTTGCGGATATTTTCGCGGCAGAACGTCCATATATGGTAGTGCTCAAGGGACAGAATAGTGAAGCCGGCAGCAAAAATCGCCCAGAAATTACTGTCCAGAGCGTCCGCGTAATAATAGAAAGCGTAAAAGGCAGAAAGATACCCTAGATGCGACCAGCCCCGATAGCTGCCGTTGCCGCTGCCGATGCGGGAGAGAATCAGGACCAGAGCGCTGAAGCTGTAAACGACAAGAGCAATGCTGATCAGGTTGGTGGGAGGGGCGGCGCCAAGCATTTCGCGCACATTTCTCGAAATGGTGGGCAGAACTCCGGCCTGGGGGAGAGCAACCGTGCTGATGCCGAGGAAGATCGCCAGGCCCCACAGCCCGCGTCGCGAAACGGACTGGAGCTTGCGGATACGCTCCAGCCCCTGTTCGCGCGTTTTTGCGGGGGCAATGTCTGAATTTTCGGCGCTCTTTCTATGCCGGTGCATGCTCTCCGGATGTCTCCCAAGTGAGGTGTAAAGGTCTGTGTCAGAAGCTTATGCCTTGTCGCCCTGCTGATTGTTCTCCCGTTCGCGGATCTCTGCACTCAGAGCTTCCAATTGCTTCTGCAGACGGTCCAGATCCTGATGGCTCTCATGGCTTTCGCGGGCCATTTGCCGGATGGTCTTTGCAAGGTTTTCAAGCTCCTCGGTACCTTCGGGAGCACTGATGTCAAACTTGCCTTTGCTCAGTTGCTCGGCAAAGACTACCAGTTGCTTGACCGGCATCAGGACATTGCGGCGCAGAAGCGCGCTGACTCCACCGACAGTCAGTACCATGACCATCAGACAGAAGACAATAAGGCGATTGCGCAGGGTGTTGAGAGACGCGTTGAGAGGTTCCTGCGACAAACCGATGTCAAGGGTGCCGAGAAGCTTGACTTCCGGAGTGTGCACATGGCAGCTCCCCGTGAAGCAGCTCGGCTCATTGTAGATCGGTACAGTGATGGCTAGAACTTCTTTGCCTTGATGGTTTTCGAAGTGGCGGGCCTTGTCCATTTCCCCCAGGTGGGTGGCGGGTTCCGAGCCTTCATGGCATTTGATGCACCCGGCCGATTCCTTGTCGACGAGCTTGTTGACCTCCTCGGGGTGGGCGGAAAACATGATCAGGCCCTTCTTGTTGAAGATGCGCACATGTTCAACTCCCTCCTGCTCGCCGATATTCTGAATAGTGTGGCGCAGTGATTCGCGGTCGTCTTTCAGCATGGTATAGCGCGTAGATTTGACGATAATGTCCGCCAGTTGAATTTCGTGCCGGATGGTATCGTTTTCCATGTCCTGCCTGACAAAGGAATACAGCAGAATGCTGCAGACGATGACAAAGCCGGTGACCGTCAACCCGACGGGAACCAGTGCTTTGGCCGCGATGTTTTTCAGGATGCTCACGACTCCTCCCGCTCTCGCTTAGCGTTTATGGATTCTTAGATCAATATAACCGCAAAAAATTCAGGTTTCTACTGAATATTTTGCGGTGCAGTTTTTTTATTCGGAATGTTTTTCCCCGTGATCATGTTCCTCGATTTCCTCCCATCCGGTCCACATTGGTTTGAAATGCGCAAAAGGGGTGTGACCAAGGGTTGCAAGGTAGACATGTGTAAACAGAAAAGCGATCAGGCAGCACGCCAGCAGAAAATGAGCGCCGACAACCATCTTTATCCCTCCGAGCAGCATGACGACGGGGCGCAGCAGTTCCAGATTCAGCAGAAGCAGGCCCGTTATGATGACCAGTGGTACGAGAACCATCATGATGACCACGTAGGCGGATTTCTGCAGCGGGTTGAATTTGTTCTCCGGCGACATGACGTGGGGATTGGGTTTGCCTCTGAAATAATTGAAAAAATAGAACAGGGCCTGTTTGAAAAGCCCATGTTTGAGGTCGTCGCGGTTGGGAAAGTAAAGGGGCAGCAGCGAGCGGGCGATTATCAGGTAATATCCCAGCCAGAGACAGAAGGAGATGGACACCACGATTCCCGCAGTGTTGTGCAGTTCGATGGCGGCACGATAGCTGCCGAAAATATTCAGATAGTCGGGAAAGCGAATCTGGGCGCCGCTTAAAATCAGCGCGACGAATCCGAATGCGTTGAGCCAGTGCCAGATGCGTACCGGCGTCGGAGTCAGGTAAATCCTCTGTTCTGTCTTCACAGTTTTCCTCCTCGTAATGGCAGCCGTTGTTTCTGAATGGGGAGCGGGCCCAGGCAACGAATAGCCGTCTCAATAAAAAAAGCCAGCAGAACAAGTGGCGGAATCAATTGCATAATCGACAGCGTCAACACAAAGCTATAACATATTTTACCGAGCATATCGCTGCTGTCCGATAAAATACCGATAGCGCCCTGAGCAGTCGTGGGGGCGGAGAAGAGCACAAGAGCCGTCACCGCCAGCGAGGCCGACCTGTGAATGTGCATGACTATTTGTCTCCTGTTGAGGTGTAATTCGCACCAAATTTGCAGAAGTCCAACGAAAGCATCTGCTGTGCCAAGCCTCGGAGCATGAACTTGAAAATTTTTAAGTCTTTGAATACAAAAAGGGAAAATTGAATTTACTGATTGGATGCTGTGGTATATCCCCGCTTGGTGTATAATAAAAATGTGCACTTGTTTTGTTTTAAACAGAGGGCGTCCCGGGCGCAAATGCCCTGAAAGCGGCCGAATCATTTTGTCCCCCTGCTGTGCGACGGCATGTATGGAAAAAATATACAGTTTTGAATAAATATTTTATTCGGGAGGGTAGAAATCCCGTTGGGGGAACGGGAAGTTTCTGTTATTATTTGTCCTATATAGTATGTGGGTTGAGTGGTCGCAAACCCGTTTTTATTGATGATTTGTGCCGCTGCTTCCATAGGGCGCGGCTCGCCGTTCTGAAGACCTTTGTCCGGGGGAACCCGCGCCGCCACTCGAAAGGGCAGGGCGCAGAAGGAGTGATCTGCATGAAGGACCAAGCACGTATTCTGGTAGTGGATGACGAAGGGGTGATACGCGAAGGTATCCGCCGCATCCTCGAAAATGGGGGGTATGAAGTTGATGTCACCTCCAGCGGGAATCTGGCCATCGAAAAGCTTCAGGAGGAAGATTTCGATGTCGTCATTACCGACCTCAAAATGCCCGGCATGAGCGGCATGGAAGTACTCAAGGCCATCCGCATTCTTCAACCGGATGTGCCGGTGATCATCATTACCGGATATTCCACGGTTGATACGGCGGTGGAGGCCATGAAAAACGGTGCTTTTGACTACCAGTCCAAACCCTTTACTCCTGATCAGATCGTCGGCAAGGTGGAAAAGGCCCTGGAACAGCGTGCTGTCCTGCTTGAAAATTTCTATCTGAAGAAAGAATTGCGCGACCGGCATGGTTTTGACGATTTTGTCGGCGACAGCAAGGCGATGCAGAAAGTTTACCGGCGCATCATTCAGGTGGCGCCGACCGACAGTACGGTTCTGATTACCGGCGAAAGCGGCACCGGCAAAGAGCTGGTTGCGCGGGCGGTTCATCGGAACAGTCCCCGCAAAGATCAGCCTTTCGTGGCCGTCGACTGCACGTCCCTCGCTGAAAGCCTTCTGGAAAGTGAGCTGTTCGGCCACGTCAAGGGCTCTTTTACCGGAGCGATGCAGACCAAAACGGGTCTGTTCAAGGTGGCCGACGGCGGAACCCTTTTTCTGGACGAGGTGAGCAATATCAGTCTGACCACTCAGGCCAAACTGCTTCGGGTTCTGCAGGAACGCGAGGTCGTGCCTATCGGCGGCACCAAGCCCGAACCGATCGATATTCGGCTCATTGCCGCGACCAACCGTGGGCTCAAGGATCTGGTCGCCGAAGGCAAGTTTCGTGAAGACCTCTTTTTTCGCCTCAACATCATTCCGATCGACATGCCCCCTCTGCGCGAGCGCCAGGGCGATCTGCCGACCCTGGTCGGATATTTTCTGCAGAAGTTCGCCAGCGAGATGGGCAAGGAGATCCGCGGGCTGAGTCCGGGGGCGATGGCTTTGCTGGAACGCTATTCCTTCCCGGGCAATGTGCGCGAACTCGAAAACATCATCGAGCGCGCCGTCGTGCTGGCGGCCGGGGATCTGATTGAAGACGATGATCTTGAACTGCAGCTGTCTGCCGCCGAGGAGCAGGAAATGGGGGAAGGGTATGTGCCTCTGACCGCTGATGAGTTGAAGGAAGCCAAGCGCCACCTGCGTGAACAGGCCGTCGCTCCTGTGGAACGTGCATTTGTGCTCAATGCGCTGAAGCGCAATGAGTGGAATGTGACCAAAGCCGCAGAAGAAGTGGGGATGCTGCGCCCCAACTTTCAGGCGATGCTCAAGAAGCAGGGTATCTCAGTGCGTGAGCACATGACGAATTGACACCTGTTTCGGGGGATTGCTGCTTAACTTAAAAAGCCGCTGCCGTTTGCGAACCGGGTAGCGGCTTTTTTTTCGAAGAAATGCGCGAAACGACCCCTATTCATCCCCCAAATTCAGGGGAATCCTTGGAGGTCAGGGGCAGGGTGATGGTAAACGTGGTCCCTTCGCCCGGCGAACTTTGGACTTCGATATCGCCGCCGTGATTTTCAATGATGCCGTAGGAAACCGACAAGCCGAGGCCTGTCCCCTTGTGCCCCTTGGTCGTAAAGAAGGGGTCGAAGATCTTGTCAAGATTCTCCGGCGGAATGCCGCTGCCCGTATCGCTGATCCGGACGACAATCTGATTGAATTGGGCATCCATCCCTGTTTCAATAGAGAGTTGCCCGTCGTTTTCCATGGCCTGGCTGGCATTGATCAGCAGGTTCATGAAAACCTGCTCGATCTGATTGGGGTCCGCCTCGATCTGTGGGATCTCGCCATAGGTCTTTTCAATACGGATGTCGTGGAAAGAGCTGTGATGTTCGACCAGCGAGAGGGTCTGCTCCATGATGTCGTTGATGGATGTGGACACCTTTTTCGGTACGCTCTCGCGAGCGAAGTCGAGCAGCCCTTTGACGATTTCAGCGCAGCGCTGCGTCTCGCGGATGATGGTGTCGAAGTCGGGCTTCAGGGCCGGGTCGAGCCTCGGGTCATTGCCGATCATCGAGGAGAACATCAGCACGCCGGTCAGGGGGTTGTTGAGTTCGTGAGCGATGCCGGCCACCAGCTCGCCCAGAGAGGCGACCTTCTCCGACCGGATGAGGCGCGACTGCATTTCTTTGATCTCATGGGTGCGCTCCTCCACCTTCACTTCAAGCTGATTGCCCCATTGGGCCAGTTCCTCCTGGGCCTGCCGCAGGCTGCGCGTCATTTCGTTGAACGAGCGGGCCAGTTCCCCAAATTCGTCCTTGCTCTCCACCTGGACTTCCCCCCATTCACCCCGGGCGATGCGATGGGTCTGCTCCAGCATCTGGTTGAGCGGCTGGCTGATGAATCTCTGGGTGAGCAGAGACATGCAGGTTCCCAGAATCAGCAGCAGAATCAGAGTGAGGGCGATGATGTTGTTGCGGTAGGTGGCTGTTTGCAACCGCATCCCTTCAAGGGAGACGATCACGTCGAGCACTCCCAGCAGTTTGGCGTCGGGAGGATGGAAATGGCATTCTGCGGTGGCGCAGCTTTCCTGGTTGTAGATCGCCTTGGCCATCCCCAGGACTTCATGGCCATGCTTGTCGTCGAACAGCCGACTGCGGTTCATTGAGGATGCGTGGGTCAGGGGCGTATCTTTGGCGTGGCAGACGTTGCACCCTTCTGCGGCTTTGTCCAGAAACTGCCCGATCTCGGCGCGCTCTGTCGAAAAGATAATCTCCCCATCTTTGTTGATCAGGCGGATGTGCTCGATGCCCCGCTGCGTGCCGATCTCCTGAATCATCTGGTAAACTCGTTTGCGGTCATCTTCGAGCATCTGGTAGTGGGTCGAGCGAATCAGGGTTTCGGTCAGATTGTCGACGTCGTTGATGGCCTCTTCCAGGAAGATTTTCTTCAGGGCGCCGACGTTGATGACGGCAAACGGAAGCATGGTGCCCACCAGGACGAAGACCGTAATCAGTGTGACCTTGGTGGTGAGAGACAGCTTCACGACATTGCGCTCCTTTGATTTGAATGGGGGTCCAATGTGATTTTTTGACTGTATTTCGGACTGGGATTGAAGTCAAACCTGTTTTTGTGGGGGATTGAGACTTTCTTCGACTGTTCCGGCAGGTTTCTTCGGTTGACAGTGCCCGGCGCACCACGGTATTAGAGGGTGTCATAAGTGGCTGATCAGTAAAAGCTGCCGTATCGTGAATCTTTAAGTTGTTTAGACCTGGAACCCACTCTTTGGAAACCACTCTTCGAACGTGAAAGGAAAGAGTACATGCAGAAAATGATTGTATCCCTGGCCGTCCTGATCTTTGTCGGATTTTCGGCCGTTGTTCTGGCAAAAAATGAACCCCTGACCCAGGAACAGAAAGGCGCCTATGCCCTGGGGCAGCAGCTCGGAGGCGACCTCAAGGACGGAGGGGTCGAAGTCGACATCGATATGCTGGCGGCAGGCATCAAGGATGCCTACGCCGGTACTTCACTCCTGGATGATGCCGAAATTGCCTCTGCCATGGAGAACCTGCAGCGTGAAATGATGGAAAAGCAGATGGCTCAGCGTGAGAAGGCCGCGAAGGAGAACCTGCGTGAAGGGCAGGCGTTCCTCAGTGAAAATGCCCAGAAGGACGGCGTCGAAACAACCGAGAGCGGACTGCAGTACGAAGTGATCGAAAAAGGCAGCGGAAAGACTCCGACCCCGGAAAGCACGGTGACCGTTCACTATCGGGGCACCCTGATCGATGGGACTGAATTCGACAGTTCCTACCGCCGCGGTGAGCCTGCGACCTTCCCTGTCAACGGCGTCATCGCCGGATGGACCGAAGCGCTGCAGCTGATGAGCGAAGGCGCCAAGTATAAGCTCTATATCCCTGCCGACCTTGCTTATGGTGAGCGCGGCGCCGGTCAGGCTATCGGCCCCAATGAAACCCTTATTTTCGATGTTGAACTTATTTCCGTGAAGTAGGGTTCATCTGTGCAATGCCGGCGCCTGTGGTCTGTTTTTTTCAGGCGCCGGCATTGTTTGACCGGACTCTGCGCTGTCCATGCCGGCAGGGTTGTATACAGTATGCAGCACATAGTTGACTTTCCTGCCGGCCTGGGATAATTTTTTGCCTGAACTGGGCCTGGAATAACCATTTATTTTGAAGGAGTCTTTCCGGGGAGGCCGGAGAGAGTCTATTTGAATCCATTCTTTTTCGTGAAAAGCCCGGCTTTTGTGTGAAAAATTCTGCGAGTCGGGGGTGTGAGCGGAAATGCCGCTTATTTCGCGAAATCCATGTCAACGGTGTTGGGAGACAGGAGGAAATGCAGATGAGGAGTTATTGTAGCAAGGGACGGTTTGCGCTGGCGGGATTGCTGGCGGCAGCGGTGGTTCTGGTCGCCGGGACGGTTTCGGCCCAGGAAGCGGAGCTGATGAATTCAGACTGCTTGAAGTGCCATCAGGCGGTGCCGCAGCAGATCGAAGAGAAGGGGATGGCGCATAAAACGGCAGTTTCCTGCCTCGATTGCCATGTAGGGCATCCACCCGAAGTTGCCGACAACATTCCCGCATGTGCAATGTGCCATGCCGGGGCGCCCCATTATGATGAAATCGAGAATTGCGCCCAGTGCCATGCCAATCCTCATACTCCCCTTGAACTCACTCTGGACGGGGAGCTTAAAGCGGAATGCCTGACCTGCCATAACCCGATCGGGCAGCAGCTCACAGCCAATCCCAGCGCGCACACCGAAGTGTCCTGTAATTTCTGTCATGCCGACACCCACGGCTACATTCCCGAATGCACAGTCTGCCATGAGACTCATTCCAAGGAGATCGCGGCACAGGATTGCTCGGCCTGCCACCAGGCTCACAAGCCGTTGGAAGTGGCTTATGGTGATCAGCTTCCTTCGGTCTTCTGCGCCGCCTGCCACGACACGGCCTACAGCGAGTTGAACGCGACCCCGACCAAACATCAGACGCTGGCCTGCGTCTACTGCCATCAGGATGAGCATAAAATGGTGCCGCTGTGTTCCGATTGTCACGGCGTGCCGCATGCACCGGGGATTCATGAAAAGTTCCCGACCTGCGGCGAATGTCACAATACCGCGCATGATCTGAACAACTGGCCCGGCCAAGCCAAATAAGGGAGGGATCCATGCCTGTTGTCAAGAGGTTTGCTCTGCAAACATTATTGGTTGTCCTGGCGTTGGTGGGCTTTATGGCGGTTGCCGCCTGTGCCCGGCCCGACGTTGATGACGGCCGAGTCGAAAGCGAAACACCTCCTGCTGCTGCCGTCGAAGTGAAGCAGGAAGCAGCGGAGATGGCGGCCGAGCCGGAAGAGGCTGATAGTAGCGCTGTTCAGGTAGCCCTGGCGGAAAAAACAGCTGAACCTGCCCCGACCGCCCAGAAAAAAGCCCCGGCCAATCCCTACGATGCCGACATCCCGCCCATGAACCTGGAGCAGTGCGGGCAGTGCCATCCGACCTATTTTGAGAGCCTGCGGACCGAAGGCGGTCGACATCAGTTCGACTGCCGTGAGTGCCATGAGGTTTTTCATGCCTATAATCCGCAGAAGCAGAACTGGGCGGAAATCATGCCTGACTGTGCCGACTGCCATGGTCAGCCTCACGGGGAGGTGCATGTGCAATGCCTCACCTGCCATGTTAATCCCCACGCACCCCTTTCCATGCCCTATGCCGAAGGGGCACCAGTGACCAAAGCATGTGCGGATTGCCACACCGGGCCGGCCAGAGAGGTCGCCGAGTTCCCCAGCCGCCATACGGATGTCGCGTGCACAAGCTGTCATCATGACCAGCATGGCTATGTGCCGTCCTGCTTCGAGTGTCACGGGCCCCATTACGAGGGACAGGCCCTTGAGTCCTGTACCGAGTGCCACCCGGTGCACAAACCGCTGGAAATTGCCTTGACTCCGACCACCGGCGCCCGTACCTGCCAGGCATGCCACGGCACGGTTTACACCGAGTGGAAAGAGACACCCAGCAAGCATGGCCAGGTCAATTGCTCTCTTTGCCACACAGAACACGGCATGATTCCTGACTGCCGGACCTGCCACGTTCAGCCACACAGTGACAACATGCTGAGTAAATTCCCGGATTGCCTCACCTGTCATATCAATCCGCATGATCTGCCGATCAAGCGGAAAAATTGACGGTTTTTCTTCGGGAAAACTAAATGGATAAACAACAAGGGCGCGGCAGCGATGTCGCGCCCTTGTTGTTTGATGGCTGATAGAGGCGGGGGGGTTACTGGTCGCTGAGGAATTCGACCAGTGCGTCGATTTCCTCAGCTTTCAGATGGTCGTAGGCGGGCATCATGGTGCCGGCGTTGACGCTCTTCGGGTCAGTGATGACTTTGTGCAGGGCCTCCTCATCAAGGCGCTGGCCGACTTCGTCGAGACTTGGGCCGAGTTTTCCGCCGGACCCGTCAAACTGATGGCACCCTTTGCACCCCAGGGCGCTGATCAGCTCGCGGCCTTTGGCTTCATTTTCTTCAGCCATCACACCCGTTGCGGCAAGGGACAGGGCGGCAGCACAGGCGATGGCTGCAGCGGCTTTTTTTACATTCATGATTTTCTGACTCCTTTCAGGGGAATTCTGCTTCGGCAATCCGCGATGCAGTTATCGAGTCAAAGCATACCCGATGTCACCAGGAACGCAATGCTGCCGAAGTTCAAAGAGGTTTTAAAAAGTTGAAAATCATCCCTGCGGCGAGTAACCTGTTGTCGCTGCAAGGGGTCATTCTGATTGCTTTTTTTGACGGAGGTTTTTTCAGATGCTGATTGTTATGGAGCTCAATGCCACCGCGGAGCAGGTACGCCGCGTGCAGGAAGTCGTTGAAGACATGGGACTTCAGGCCGCGCCTATTCCCGGCAGTGAACGTACCGCTATCGGTGTTCTCGGCAATCAGGGCTATGTTGACGACACCGCGATTCGCAATCTTCCCGGCGTGCGCGAATGCATTCATGTCAGCAAGCCTTTCAAACTGGTTTCCCGCGATTTTCACCCGGATTCCACCATCGTTGAAATTGGTGATCTGAGAATCGGCGAAGGCATGGCACCCGTTGTCATCGCAGGCCCCTGCAGCATTGAAAGTATTGATCAGATGACGGCCGCAGCTCGAACGGTCAAAAAGGCCGGGGCTTCCATGCTGCGCGGGGGGGCCTTCAAGCCCCGCACCGGCCCGCACTCATTTCAGGGATTGGGCGAAAAAGGTCTGAAGATGCTGCGTCAGGCCGGAGACCAGGTGGGAATGCCGGTCATTACGGAGGTGATGCGCATCGAGCAGCTTGACGCTGTCTGCCGCTATTCCGATGTTCTTCAGATCGGGGCGCGCAATATGCAGAATTTCGATCTGCTTAAAGAAGTCGGCCGGCTTGACACGCCGGTACTGCTCAAACGCGGTATGAGTGCGACGGTCGAAGAGTTTCTGGCCGCGGCGGAATACATTGTGGCGGAAGGCAACGAGCGGGTTGTCCTGTGCGAGCGCGGAATCCGGACTTTTGAACGTGCTACGCGCAACACTCTAGATCTTTCCGTTGTCCCCTTGATCCGAGAGATGAGTCACCTGCCGATTATTGTCGACCCCAGTCACGCGACCGGACTGCGCTCGCTGGTGCCGGTGATGAGCAAGGCTGCTCTGGTTGCCGGAGCCCATGGGGTGATGGTGGAAGTGCATCCTGATCCCGCCAAGGCCTTGTGTGATGGAGCTCAGAGTCTTGACGGCCCCGCTTTCGAATCACTTATGAACGAGCTTCGAGGCTTGGCCGCGTACCTGGGACACGATCTCTGACGGAAGGGAGTGGAAGCTGCCTGAGGAGCCGTGGAGAGTCATTCGGGTGATCTCCGGTGGGCAGAAGAGGCGCAACGGCAGGACGCTTGTTCCGACGCCACGCGTGACATAGAGGGGAATCCCGGGACCGACATGGTAGAGCCCGTCCACGAATGGATCTGAAAACCGGGGCAGGTGCGGGGGGGGCAGCAGGGGCAGGCGAATCTGGCCGCCATGGGTGTGTCCCGCCAGGACAAGGTCGATTCTGTCATCAAGCAGGTGATGTTCGAAGGCCGGGACGTGGGACATGAGCAGGTTGAGCCTTGCCGGGTCCATGCGTCGATGCAGAGTGTTCAGTGCGTCTGTTGCGCTGGGGTAATCGAGGCCAGCAATGGACAGCGGCAGATCGTCTATATGAATATCGCGACGCTGGTTGATCAGCAGTTCGATCCCCCAGTTTGAAAAGGCTCTCTGCAGGTTTTTCCCTTCCACCCGGCCCCAGTATTCCCAGTTGCCCTGTACCGCAAAAATGCCGTGGCTTGCTTTGAGCTGCCGCAGAAAATTCCGGACTGCCGCAAGATTGCGCTCCTCACCGATAAAATCACCGGTGATCAGGATAACATCCGCCTGTGGCGTGTTGACCCGGCGGATCACGTCCTGGTGATAGGCGCTGAACTTCTCGATGTGAAGATCGGAGATGTGGACCAGGTTCAATTCCTGCCCGGCGCGCAGTTTTTTCATCGGCAGCGACAGGGTTTCGGTGACAATGGAGCGCGGTTCCAGCACCAGGCCATGCGCGCTCAGCAGGGTGAAGGCGCCGGCGCCATTCAATGCCAGGAACGTTCTTCTGGAGAGGCGGCGGTGGCTGCAATCCGGCTGGATGGTCTGAGTGTCTGGCGAGGATGTTTTTTTCAAAAGTGCTCCCTCGGGTCGGCCCGGACTTGTCAATCGCGGATTCGCGAATTATAGTTTACTGAAATTGTCAACCATTGCCTATGCCTGATCATGGCATATCCGTCCCCCGATGGTGAATCTTTTCCCCCAGAATTGCAAGGAGTTGCCTTATGTTCGATCCTACAGAAATTCGTTCCGACGTTCATTGGGTCGGTGTCCGTCATCCGGATCTGGAGATTTTCGACGAACTTTTCCCGACACGCAACGGAACAACCTATAATTCCTACCTGGTTCGCGGATCAGAAAAAACCGCTCTGATCGATACGGTTAAAGAAGCCTTTGCAGATGAATTTCTGGAGAGACTTAGTCAGATCATGCCTCTTGAGGAGGTTGACATTCTGGTCGTCAATCACGCAGAGCCTGATCATTCTGGTGCTCTCGGCCGAGTGCTGGAAATCAACCCGGATATTGAAATTTATTGCACACGCGCCGGACAGAATTTTCTAGGCCAGCTCTATGAACAGGAACTTAACATCCACGCCGTAAAAAATGGTGAGGAGATCAGTCTGGGGGACAAGACACTGCGGTTCTATCTTGCACCCAATCTGCATTGGCCCGATACCATGTTCACCTATCTGGCGGAGCAGCAAATCCTGTTTTCCTGCGACGCATTCGGCGCTCACTACTGCGGCGATGGTCTCTTCAATGATCAGGTGGAGGATTTTTCCTACGAATTCCGCTTTTATTTCGATACTATCATGCGCCCGTTCAAGTCCTATATCCTGGACGCGGTGGCAAAGATCGAGGATTTGCCCATCACCCTGGTATGCCCCTCCCATGGGCCGCTGCTGCGCCGTGAACCTCGCAAGTCCATTGAAGCATATCGTGAAATGGCCACGCTGCCGCCTGCAGGAGAAAGGCCCCGTGTTCTGCTGTTGGTTCTGTCGCCCCATGGCAATACCCGCCGCATGGCGACTGAAGTGCGTGAGGGCTTGCAGGAAGAGGGTATTGAGGTCGTCGAAATTGATATCGTCGATCTTGACGACGAAATGGTGCGCGACGAACTCGAAAGAACCCAGGCTCTCGTCGTGGGGACGGCGACGATCAATCATGATGCTCCGCCGCCGGTGTGGCGCGTGCTGTCACTGCTGTCCTCTGTGACTCCAGGAGGCAAAATCGGTGCGGTGTTCGGCTCTTTCGGCTGGAGCGGCGAGGCTGTCAAGCTGGTTGAGGAGCGCTTGCGCGGGTTGAAATATTCCCTGCCTGTAGAAGGGGTTTCCTTTCGTTTCAAACCCGGGCAGGAGGATCTCGAAGCCTGCCGGGAGTTTGGGCGGCAAGTGGCCCGAGGGGTTCAGCAGTAAATGATTCCCGCCCGCATGAGGATAGCATCACGCGGGCGGTTTTTTGTGTTGAAGAAGTCAGTGTTTTACATCATGGGAATTGCAACCCCATGATGAACCGATGACTAAAGAAGTAAGTTTTGTGCTGAGCAGGCATATCGCGGAGGTGTTGCATGAATCCGGATCAGATCATGGCGGCGATAAACAGCTTTGTGTGGGGACCCGTCATGTTGACCCTATTGGTGGGGACAGGGGTGTTTCTGACCCTGCGGCTGGGTTTTTTACAGTTCTTTCAATTGCCGCGGGCGCTGCGGCTGGTGTTCCGGAGTTCGCCGGGCGATGCCGAGGGGGATATCAGCCCCTTTCAAGCCCTGACCACGGCTCTCTCCGCGACGATCGGCACGGGCAATATCGCCGGTGTGGCGACAGCTATTTTCCTGGGCGGGCCAGGGGCCATTTTCTGGATGTGGATTTGCGCAATTTTCGGGATGGCGACAAAATACGCTGAAGCAGTGCTGGCGGTCACCTACCGCCACCATCTGCCCGACGGAACTATGCAGGGCGGCCCGATGCGCTATATTGCCGAGGGGATGGGGTTAAAGTGGCTGGGGTGGCTTTTTGCGCTGATGGGCAGCATTGCCGCTTTCGGCATCGGGAGCATGGTGCAGTCCAACTCGGTAGCGGTAGCGCTGGAGCAGACCTGGGACATTTCGCCGGTCCTGACCGGCGTGATATTGGCGATGCTGACCGGAGTGGTAATTATCGGCGGGATCCGCCGTATCGGCAAGGTCACCGAGAAGCTTGTGCCCGTCATGGGAGTCTTTTACGTGTGCGGTGCCGCTGTAATACTGATTATGCACATGGATAAGGTGCCAAGCGCACTCCAGCTGATTATAACGCATGCCTTTGCCCCGGCTTCCGCCGCGGGCGGTTTTGCCGGAGCGGCGCTCTCCGCTGCGATTCGCTTCGGGGTGGCGCGCGGGGTGTTTTCCAACGAGGCCGGGCTGGGCAGCGCTCCCATCGCACACGCTGCCGCCCGCACCAACAGCCCGGTGCGACAGGGGCTGGTCGCCATGACCGGAGTGTTTTTCGACACCATCATCGTCTGTACCATGACCGCGCTGGTCATTCTCTCAACCGGTGCCTGGACCAGCGGTGAGACTTCGAGCGCACTGACTTACCTGGCTTTCCAGCAGGGGCTGCCGGGGCCCGGCGGCCTGATCGTAACCATCGGCATCGCCGTTTTCGCTTATTCCACCATGATCGGCTGGGCCTATTACGGCGAGGAGTGTATCGAGTATATCTTTGGGCTCAAAGCCCGCACGCCATATCGTTGGGTTTTCTGCCTGGTGATCGCTTTTGGAGCGTTTCAGAAAGTCGCCTTTGTATGGGATTTCTCCGACACCATGAACGGTGCCATGGCGATTCCCAATCTCATCGGCCTGCTGGCGCTCTCGGGCGTGGTCGTAAAAGCCACCCGCGATGCCTTTGCCCGGCCCCAGGAAATGCTCTGATTTATGGATCTTTCCCCCTGTACATCCGGTCATAAAACGGCTTCGGTTGCAGTGACGGCACCCATTGACAAGCTGCTCGACTATGCCATCCCCGCTTCGCTCAGTTCGTTTGTGCACATTGGAACCCGTGTCAAGGTCCCGCTGGGGCGGCGCATGGTGTGGGGGTTTGTGCTCAGTGTGTCAACCGAAGAGAGGGAAGAACTCAAGCCGATTGCCGAGGTCCCGGAGGATTCTCCTTTTTTCCCGCCGCACCTGGCCGCCTTCTATCAACGAGCCGCGGCCTATTATCATCATCCGCCGGGAGAGGTGTTGCGCACTGCCTTGCCTGCAGGAATAACGGGCAAGGTGCAGAGGGTCGGCGTTGTGCATGAAAAGAAATATCATGCCCTCGATGTTGCCGACCAGCCGAAAGGTGCGCGTCAGCAGGAGATTCTCTCCTGGCTGCGGGGTCGCAAAGAAGCTTTCGGTTCGGAAGTTGGCGCGGTCTTCCCTTCTCCGACCCCTGTACTCAAGCGCCTGGTTGAAATGGGCCTGGTCGGTGAAGAGGAAGTTGAACGCCGCCGCGATCCCTTCTTCGATCTGCCGGTCGACCCCGACCTGCGCCCTTCCGCGACGGAAGACCAGGGTCAGGCTCTGGCCTCACTGCAGCAGGCTCTTGCGGGAGAGGTGTTCGCAGGGTTTTTACTGCACGGCGTGACCGGCAGCGGCAAAACGGAAGTATACCTCAAGGTGATTGCCGCCGCTCTTGAAGCCGGCCGCCAGGCGCTGGTTCTCGTGCCTGAAATCGCGCTGACTCCCCAGCTCGTTGCGCGCTTCCGGGCGCGTTTCAAATCGAGCGAGCACTCCATCGCCGTGCTGCATTCAGGTTTGTCCGAGGGAGAGCGCTACGATGCCTGGCGCGCCATTGCCCGCGGAGAGGCCCATATCGTCATCGGCGCTCGTTCTGCGGTTTTTGCCCCGCTGGACCGTTTGGGTGTGATCGTTGTCGATGAAGAGCACGAGGCCAGTTACAAGCAGGCCGAGGGCTTCCGCTACAACGCGCGGGATCTGGCCCTGATGCGCGGCCAGATGGAGAATGCGGTGGTGATTCTCGGCAGTGCGACCCCCTCGCTGGTTTCTTATCATCGAAGCCGCGAAGGACTTCTTCACTACCTGCGTCTTCATCATCGTGTTCTGGGCCGCCCCCTGCCCGAAGTGGAACTGGTTGATCTGGCAGGCCGCTCTCTGGAGGGAAGTCTGTCGCAGGAGATGCTCGATGCCCTGGAATCCAACCTGCAGGCGGGGAATCAATCGCTACTGCTGCTTAACCGCCGGGGGTTTGCCCCTTATCTGCTCTGCCGGGAATGCGGTGCAGCCTTTCACTGTCCCAATTGTGCGATTACCCTGACTTACTACCAGTCCCGCCGGCTGATGCGCTGCAATTACTGTGATTATGCGGTAACGCCGCCGGTGGCCTGCCCTGAATGCGGAGGTGGGCAGATCGAACCGGAAGGAACGGGAACAGAGCGCCTGGAGGAAGAGCTGGCGGTTTGTTTTCCAGAAGCACGAATCGCCCGCATGGATCGCGACACGATGACGCGCAAGGGTGCGCACCAGGCGCTGGTGTCTGATATGGAACAGAGGCGGGTCGACATCCTGGTTGGGACCCAGATGGTGGCCAAAGGGCTTGACTTTCCTGGAGTCACGTTGGTCGGAGTGGTCGGGGCCGACGCGATCCTGAATCTCCCCGATTTCCGCAGTGCCGAACGTGCTTTTACTCTCCTGACCCAGGTGGCGGGGCGCGCAGGGCGCGGCGAGCGGCCCGGGAAGGTTCTGATTCAGACCTATGCCCCGGCGCACCACGCTTTGCAGCACGCCAGCCGACATGACTATGATGGTTTTTACCGGGAAGAGATCGAATTTCGTCGTGCGCTTGAGTACCCGCCCTTCGGGCATCTTGTCAATCTTGTTCTGTCCGGGATTGAGGGCGAAAAAGTTGCAGAAGCTGCCGGACGGTTCTGTGAAAGCCTTCAGGCTTGCGCCGGGGCTGAGGTGGAAGTGCTGGGCCCCGCGCCATGTCCACTGTTCAGGTTGCGTGGCAGAACACGCTACCAGATCCTTCTCAAATCCGCTCTAAGAACACCGCTGCACCGACTTCTGTCCCGTCTGCCAGCGCTTCGCTCCGCTGTGCCCCGTACCCTGAAGCTGACTCTGGATGTCGATCCTCTCGATATGCTCTAGGAGGCAGTAGATTCTTCCAAAGTCCGACAGCCTCCTGGAAAACTGCCTTGACCCTCCGTCCCTCCCGAGAATCTTTTCTCTGTACTTCTCCCGGCTGTGTACAATGAGTACTCAAGGTTTATGTATACATGATTGAGCTGCAGTTCGGTTCAGTTTTGTTGGGTCAAAAAAATGTTTCATGACGGTTGTTTATGAATTTTATGCTGTTATCGGTTTTTTTTGGCCTGCTGCTTGCTAATTGTAGTCCGGTTCCCGTTGCTCTAAGTAGAGAAGATCAAGACGTCCCCACAGGGGACAGGCGGAATGCCAAAAAAAAAATACTTCAGGAGGTTTTTTACCATGACCGTACATCTCGATGAAAAAGTAGCCCCGATTTATCAGGAAGTCCTGCGACGCAATCCAGGCGAAACGGAATTTCATCAGGCCGTGCGCGAAGTGCTCGAATGCCTGGGGCCGGTGCTGGTCAAACATCCCGAATTCTCTCACCACAGCATCATCGAGCGCATCTGCGAGCCGGAGCGTCAGATTATCTTCCGTGTGCCCTGGCAGGACGATAAAAACCAGGTGCAGATCAACCGTGGTTTCCGCGTCGAATTCAACAGCGCGCTCGGCCCCTATAAAGGTGGCTTGCGTTTTCATCCCTCGGTCTATCTGGGGATCATCAAATTTCTCGGTTTCGAACAGATCTTCAAGAACAGCCTTACCGGCCTGCCCATCGGCGGCGGCAAGGGCGGTTCCGA
>JAXHUR010000032.1:0-34435 GCA_034189505.1 Thermodesulfobacteriota bacterium
CGGTATCCTCCGGCGGGTTCCGGCCCGGGGGAGGTGATTGCTCCGCCACGTCCCTGGTGGTGTCCCCCCCTGACGGCGGCAACCGGCTGCTCTTCGCCGTGGGTGCCGTGGCAGCCGTATGTCCCCGCGCAGCCCACCTGGTGACCGTCGGGCCAGCTTCCGCCAGCCGGGATGCTCCCATCCGCTGCCGCGTGGGTTCCGTCGAACCCGGGTGGCGACAGAAGGGAGCTGTCCGGGGGCGTCAATCCCATCACATTGTGTCCGCGGGAATCCATGCCGGTGCTGGCCACCCAGAAGAAATTACCGCCTGCCAGGGTATTGGTGCCCGCTTCGGTACCCGTGCTCTGGTAGGAGGGCTCGGTCGCGGATATGACAAATGGGGTTTCGCCGCCGCTGTTGACGCCCATGTGACAGCCTGCACAATCAGTGGTCAGCAGAGCGTGGTACGGCCCCTGCTCTCCCCATTGACTCAGGGCGCCCCCTCCCTGGCTGTAGTGCATCGTATGACAGGATGAGCAGTGGCCGCGTACGGCAGACCAGACCGCTCCGGGCGCCGAAACAAGGGAAAGCAGAAAAAGAAGCAGAAGAAAATTGCAGGTCTTGGCGCCTCTCGAAGACCGGGAGTTTCGACTGGATCCAATCAATTCAGGTTTCATTTCGGTGGTCCTGTCCATCGCGGTACCATTCGAAGCTCTGTCAACGGGTCAGAATTTCGACCTGCCCGCTGCCTTCATCTGCAACGCAAAGGCGTCCCGACCAGTCAAACAGCAGATCGGTGCCGTTCCAGATCTGGCCGTGGCGTTTGCCTTTCCCGAGAAAATCAAACCTTTTGGCACCGTCGCGACCGAATGCAGTCACGATCCCTGTGCGGCGATCCAGAACGTATATCTGTCCTCCGGCGTCCAGTTCCAGGGCCACCGGAAACTCCAGTCCAGACAATTGTATCACCTTAACAAGGTCGCCATCCATGGAAAAATGGTAAACCTTGCGGGCACTTGACTCCAGCGCCCAGAGACCGTCAGCCTTCAGAACAAAATCCCTAAACCCCTGGAAATTGTTTTCCCCGGAAAATTGACGTGAAATCTCGAGGTTGTCGTCCATCAGGAGGACGGCGCCCCTCATGCCGTCGAGAATGAAGAGGCGGTCTTTTTCATCAACCGCAACGCCGGCAGGAAAAGCCGGGGCTCCATCCGGATAGCCGATGGAATAGCCGTCGACTTTCTGCCGGGCGACGTTGATGTGCAGCAATTCGTTGGCGCCGCGGTTGATGACCCAGAGAGTGCCTTTGCTGCCGCGTGCCATGGCGATGGGGCGATCGAGGCGGCCGCCTGCATTGAAGGCGGCATGAAGGGTCCCGTCCTGGTTGAAGGAGACCAGCTGCGAGCGCCCTGCGTCAACCACATAATAGCGGCGGGTCTGCTCGTCCATGGTGATTGCCATGGGATAATCAAGGGTAATACCCGCATCGCGGGCGGGAAGTTGCTGCGAAAACTTCCAGGGGCCTGCTGCACTGGCAGGTGCCGAGAGCGCTAAGCTCAACAGGACGCCCATGGCAAGAAACAAGAAGTGCTTGGGGTGTTTCATCGATTCTTCTCCCTCAGACGGGTACGTTTTTAATAATCCTGATGGCACTGAATGCACAAACCACGTTCGCCGCTGCCCCGCAAAAAGTGCCGGTACATGGTCCCCGTGTTGGCGTCATGGCAGGTTTCGCAGGTCATGGGGCGGCCGTCACGGGGATCGGGAGCCTTGTCACCCATCGGGTGCGAGAACTCTGCGTGGCGCTTATGGCAGTCGGCGCATGCGTTGCCATCGTTTTTGAGCATGCCGGGATTGTCCGCGCCGTGGAGGTCGTGGCAGTCGGTGCAGTTGTTCCAGCCCGGATGCTTGTGCAGCATTCGATCCCGCGTGTCAAAGGTCGCGCCGTGGCAATTACGACAGACGGTGCCGACATTGGCCGGGAGAAGCCCCTGACGGTCGCCGGCGTGAGGGTTGTGACAGGTCGTGCAGGCGTTGCCGGCGCCGGCGATGCCGAGGTGGCTGTGAACGTGGTTGAATGACGGCAGCGCGTCCTGGTGACAGCCGAGGCAGACTTGGCTGCTATTCGTGCCGCGGTCGTGACAGCTCGAGCACTGCTTCTGCGAGAAGGGTTCGTGTTGAATTGCGCGCTGCAGCAGGGGAGAATCGCTGCCATGCGGGTGATGGCAGGACAGGCAGTCCATCTCTGCCGCCTTGCGGCCGAGATGCTTTCGGCTCCAGGCGGAATCGGTGCGATGGCAGTCGAGGCATAGTTGAGTTCCGTCCTTTTTCAGCAGGCGCGTATCCTCGGCACCGTGGGATGCATGGCAGATCGAGCACTGCCCCTGCCGGAAAGGCTGATGGCTGAATTTGAAATCCCGCCGCATCCCATCATGGCAGCTGAAACACAGCTCGCTGCCTTCCTGCGGCAGCAGCGCTGGGTTGGGGGCGGCGTGAGGATCATGGCACTGGCTGCAGCGCCCTTCCCGTACGGGCGGATGCAGATAGGAGTTTTCAGCCATCTGTTGTTGCTGATCCTTGTGGCACTGCTGGCAAAGCTGCGCTTCGGCCTGGTGCAGAAGGCCCGCGTGGCGTGCGACATGGGGGTTGTGGCACAGGCTGCACTCCCCCTTGCGTACCGGGGAGTGGACGAATTTGTCTGTGAAATCGTTTCTGTCGTGACAGTCAAAACAGTTTTGCGCTGCGGCTGGAATGGAAGCAATCAGCAGTAGCAGAACGAACAATCCGGTATGAATGGAAAACCTGATGTTTTTCATCGTTTAAAGCCCTCCCGGGTGGCAGGGTGTGCAGTTGCCTTCCGAAAAAGGCGCATGCTTGATGGGAAGCGTCAGGGAAGCATCGGGGCCTCCATGCGGGTCGTGGCAGGTCAGGCAGCTCTCGGGACCGGGTTTGATCCCCCGGTGCGATTGCGCCAGTGCTCTCGCCGATGTGTCGTGGCATTGAGCACACAAAGCGACATTGCGCTTGCCGGCCGGGCTGTCCTGAGGGGCATGGGTGTCATGACACCGGCTGCATTCGCCATTGACCGCAGGTGCGTGTCCGACACCATCGCTCCAATAGCGGTTCACTTCGTGGCAGTCGACGCACAGACCGGGTTGCTCGCGAATCTGGAAGTTGGGCTCCCCATTGCCGTGGGCATGATGGCAGACTGTGCAGTTTGCATGGGCCTCGGGGGTATCAGGTTTGACACGGTATTCTCCGTGGCAGTCGATGCACAGTTCGCCGGCGCTGCCGGCAAGGAGAAAGGCCTCGCTGCTGCCGTGGGGCAGATGGCACAGATCACAGCGACCTTCTGTGAACGGCTGGTGCCGGTTGGCAAGCTTGCGCTCGGTCTCGATGGTTCCGTGACATTCGGCGCAGGAGTCCGCCCCGCGCCTGCGGAGCAGGTTCTTGAGGTTTGCCCCGTGAGGGTCGTGACAGGACGAACAATCTCCTGACACGAACGGGCGGTGAAGGCTTGGAAGCCCAAGCGTTTCCTCGACGAATTCATGGCATTCGGCGCACAGATGGCGTTGCGGTTTTGCCAGCAGGCCCGGGCCATCGCTTTCATGGGGAGCATGGCAGAAGAGGCAGTCGCCGTCACGCGCCGGCTGGTGGGCAACCCGCTTGTTTGCGGTCTGCTCTCGGTGGCAATCAAAACAGAGTGAATCCGGGTCGCTGCTCAGCAGGGCGCCGCGTCCCGCTTCGGCGATGTGCGGCACGTGGCAGCCGAGGCAGTCGCCATCGCGCGCCGGAGCATGGGTGCTTCCTCCGGCCGGAACCTCCTGGTCCGGGGGCTGTGGGCCAAAGCGGGTAAACTGGTGGCACTCAAAGCACAGCTTGTCCGGCGATGTGCGACTCAGGCCGCCATGCTCAGAGGCGTGTGGAGTATGGCAGCTCTCACATTTCCCTTCCGCCACCGGCGCATGTGCGTCCGGAGAGGAGAAAGACGCGCGGCGGTCCTGATGACATTCGTAGCACAGGGCGCTGTCGCGTTGGTCCAAAGCAAAGGGGGCGGGTGCGTTGGGCGAACTGTGGCAGCTTACGCAGTTTCGCTCCGCCATGGGTTGATGGGTGTGGCTTTTGAGAAGCGCGGCGTTGTCCGCGGAATGTACTGCGTGGCAGTCGGAGCAGGTGCCGACAACCGGATAATCTGCATGGGCCTGTTTGAAGTCGCGATCGCTGACGCTGTGGCATCTTGCGCAGAGGCCCTGCTCTTCTTCCTGAAGTAAAGCAGCGGCGGGAGCGCCGTGCGTGCTGTGGCAGGTGCGGCAGCCGTCTTCCATCGGCTTATGGACGAAAGCACGTGTGAAGAGTGCCGCGTCGTGGCAGGTAAAGCACAGCTCTTTCTCGGGTGTTTTCAGCAGGTCGGCATAGGGGCCGTTATGGTGCTCGTGACACTGCCGACAATTGCCCTGCTCAACAGGAGGGTGCAGAGATCTGGCCTGCGCCAGGTTCTGGGCGAACTCCTGATGGCAGCGGAAGCACATCCTGGCTCCTTCGACATGAAGAAATGCGCCTCCGATCAGGCCATGCCGCCGGTGACAGCCGGCGCAGTCACCGCGCGCCACCGGCTGGTGGACGACCCCCTGGTTGAATTGATTACGGTATTGTTCGTGGCAGTCAAGACAGGTTTTGCCGTCACGGGAACCGGGTCCGGGCGAGGTACAGGCGAACATCATGAACATGCCCGCCAATGCTGCCGGGACCATAAGCCATCGCCACATGGGTTTACGCTCTGGACTCATGTCAGACCTCTTCTTCAACAAGGGTTTTTCTCAATTTTTTCCAGGCACTTTGATTGATCTCGATATCGGAGAGCTCACGCAGCTGCTGAATCATCTCATTGCGGATCGACTCAAAGCGCTCATCCTCAAGCTGGCGGCGAATACGATCGCTCACCGCATCGAAAGGAATCCGGTCCTGGTCCTCCCGCCGCACCAGCTTGATGAAAACGGTGTCATTGCCGTCTTTCACGATGCCGACCTGCCCTGGAGAGAGTTTTTCCAGCTCGGTCTTGATGACCTCGGGAAGGTGAGCGGCGGGGCGTTTTTCGACCCTGACTCCAGCCGGGGAAATCGGCTCCATGACAGAGAAGAAATCCGCTCCCGTTTTAAGCTCCCGGGTGATACGCTCCGCCAGCTGGGTTTCATTGGTGCGTACCATCGCCATTTCCACAAATCCCTCGCGGGAAAAAAGCTCGGGGTTTTTATCGTAGTAGGCTTTGACCTCTTCATCCGTTATTTCGGCGCGCGGCTTGATGATCTCCTCCTCAAGCTCCTTGATCAGACGGTGCCTCTGGTAAAATTCGAAAGTCTGCTTTAACGGCGGCACCTCTTCATAATGCCGGTCAAGGGCTTCCATATTGGTCAGGGTCTGGCTGAGAATGTCCTGGACGACACGTTTTTTCGACATGGCAAAACTTTCGGGGTCGTGGCGCGCCTTGCCCCGTGTCTTCTGTGCTTTCTGCACCGCGTCATACACCACCGATGCCGGAACTTCAATTTCATCAATCCTGATGACGGTCCGCTCCGCATCTTGATCAGCCAGCCCCTCCGGACCGATGGCGGCGATGGCCTCTTCATCGACCTGAACCTGATGCTTATCCATCAGGCGTTCGAGCAGCGCCTGGGTCAGGCGGGCTTCCTGTTTCTTCTGTTCCTGGCGGATCAGCGCCTGCTTCAGGGTTTCGAAGTCGGCATCGGTTCCCTCGTTGCGCTCCACTATTTCAATGAAGTAATAGGAATGGCCGAAAAAAACAGGCCCGGCGATATCGCCCTCCTCAAGGGGCATGATCGCTTCACGCAGCGGTTCAGGTATGCGGGTAAAGCGCATGGGGCCGGTGCGTTCAAGTTCCTCCGCTATATTTTCGAGCCCTGCGGCTTCAGCGGCATCAAGGAACGGCACCCCCTCATCGATAAACCGACGGACCACCTGCGCCTGCTCCTCTTCCGGCACCGCAATCATGGCCAGATCAAAAATAGGGGTATATTCCTCCTTGTAGGCCTGCCAGAGAACGTCACGCGGTGGGATTTCAGTATGAGCGTCAATTTCTTCGGCTTTGAGCTGCATCAGGGAGCGCACCTTGAGGAAAACATCGAGTTTTTTGAGATAGCTCGGATTTTCGTCGAGCTGCATGGCTTTGGCCTCGGAAGAGAGTAGAAGCCAGTCGATATAAGGATCAGGTGTTTCGGGGATACTCATGCCGGGCTCGCGCCATTCGCGCCACCAGTTCTGGAAGTCGGCCGGAGAATATTCGGTGCCATTGATCGTGACGAGGACATCGTTGTTCCCCCAGAACGCATGCAGCGGAGAACTCAGACCCAGGAGGATGAGGGTTGTAATGATGATTCGGAAAACTGCGTGAAGTGTTCTCATGGGCAATTGCCTACTCCTTTTTTTAACCAGTCAGCGATAATTTCCTGGGACATGCGGGCCATCAGCCCCGTGGTCGTCGTAATAACGCCGAAATGCATCATTTTTCGGTACTCATCGCCGTAGCGGCGATGGATGGTATTCAGAACGGGGTGTCCCCTTCGGACGTCGAAAAGTTCTATCTGCAGAGCGATATAGGGGATGTCCCGCTCGCCTCTGCTGTTGTCGTAACCGATATCGGTAATGCGTCCCAGAGCAATTGCGTCGACTTTCATCTGCCGTGCCAGGTCCGCATACTGAGCGGGAAGAAGTCTTTCGCCGGGAAACAGGCGGTGGCGCAGCCGGAACAGACCGACATCTCCCTCCGGTTCGACTTCAAGCGCTCCGGTCCCGATCAGTTCAGCCATAAAAACCCGATAGGCCATGGTCGGCGCCTGGTCGTCGCGCGTGCGGTTTTCGAAGGGCATGATGGCGATGCGGCAAATATCGGTCTCCGCCTTTGCCGTCATACGTGTCTGCGGCATGCGTTGTCCGGCGCACCCGCAGAGTGATGTCAGAAGAAGCAGAGTGATGATTTTAAATGACCATGACATATTCATCAGAAATCCGATACCCAGGATTTGGCCTCCTGTTCCTCAATCTCGACCTCTCCTTCGACCAGGGCCAGTTTCTGTCGGGTAATGCGGAGGCGGTTTCCAAGCAGATCCTCACCGGTCAGAGTCAGAAATGCATTGTCTTCCCCCTCGATCGGTTTGAATATCAGGGATACCGGTAAATCTTCACCCTTCTCCTGCAGCAGCGTGACGCCGGTCATTGATTTGATTTCGGCAGACCAGCTGACCAGCGGATATGTGAATGAGCCGTCAGTTCGAAGTTCAAGCCGCCCTTCATTTTCAACGACTCGGGCTTGTGCCTTGATTTTGGGGGGAGTGGACTGAAATACCACCCGTCTTGACGCTTCGCTGTGATTGCCGGCCAGGTCGTAAACATGAAAAACGATCTCATAGGTACCGTTGGCCAGTTTGAATCCATCGCTCCCTTTGCCCTCCCAGACCAGCCTTTCAGGGATGTCGCCCTCATGCTCCTCCTGCACCACACGCCTGCCGTCGTCGGTCAGGATTTCCAGCCCCCACCGTGCCAGGGGGGTGACCCTGCCGAGACGCGGCAGGATAAGGAGGTGGTTGTTGAAGGCGAGGTCCGTTCCGATGCGCTGCCCTTTTTTGATTTCAAGGGTCAGCCCCGGTGGCTCGTTGATCACTACGTAGCGTGCAACTTCTTCAAGAGTTTCTACGTCCGAGTCGGGTTCCCATTCAAGAGTGATATCGATAGGGTAGCTGCCCTCCTCTTTGGGGGCTGCCCAACTGCCCCGCCAGGTGTTGGTCTTTTTGTCGTGCAGAAGATAAGTCTGCCCGGCGGCGCTGCGCGCACCGATCAGCTTTGGAGGCGACCCGAGAAATCGTATTTTCAAACGGGCTTCGATACGGCTGCCGCCCTGCACATAGGCCGGGGTGACCTGCATGCCGACCAGTTGGTATTCGCGAACTTCGGGAATGAATCCACCAAAAACATTTTCATGGAATTCACCGAGGAGCTGATCGATCAGAGGCGTTGCCAGGTCCTCAACGCCGGCGGGTTCTCCCAGGCCGAGGACACCCACCTCTTCACGTAAGCTGGTGGCGGCGGTTTTCCCCCAGATGGGTGCGCCGCGACCGGTTTCGTATGCGGTGAAGCTCAGCCCGATGGCGGGTGTGCGGCCGGCTGTTTCGGTGACAGTCCCCATCAGGACCAGCTGCGCGTTGAGATCACGCCCGATTTTCTGTATCAGAAAGGAGTCGAGGTAATGATAACTGCGGACTTTATTGTCCGACATGAAGCGCAGGACATCGCCCATGGGCACCACATCAAGGTTGAGGCGTTCCAGGGCACTCTGCACCGTTCTGGTCAAGCCGAGGTGCAGACCGTTATCGCCACGGCTGAGATCCGCTACCGGAAGCAGCACGGTTTTCTGGGCCATGGCCGGTCCGGTTCCCGCAATCTGCAGCAGAAGTGTCAGAACCAGGAAAAATATCGCCCGAAACAGGCGGTCCATTCGTGCCAACTCCTTAACGTTCCTTGATTGTTGAGAGCAGGCGTTTTGCAAGACGATACCCGACCTGATTGATGTCCGGAGCGGCAAACCCGAACAGCCGGTCAAAGGTGCGGTAGCCGCTCTCGCTGCCGCCCGCCTGCCAGATAATCTGCCCGGTCTTGACATCGACCAGTCGCAATGTCGCGGCGACGACCGGATAGCTGTAGCTGCCGTTCTTGAGTTCAGAGAAATCGTTGACCGATCCCGCCAGGTAGGCTTCTACCTTGAGCTCCTCCCCGAGACGCAGAGCGGTGGCCTGATCAATGATTTCCTGCTCTTTGCTGACAACCTCCTCCCGCAGAAAGCGTTGCGCTTCGCCCCGCTCGACCACCTCGAACAGGCCGGCGCTGAGAATTTCGGTCGTGACGATGTCGCGAAAGCGCTGGCCGGCGAATTTAGTCTCGGTGTTGTTTTCAAAAGGAAGAACCACAATCCGCTTTACATAGTCGAGTTCGAGGCTTTCTGCAGTGAAATGGCGTGGTGAAGAACACCCTGCGGCAAAAAGCAGCAACGCCAGGATGCTGATAAAAACATATCTTTGCACGTTGGTCACCTTCCTTCAATCTGGGGCGGGCGGCACTGCCTGTCCAAATACCGGATTTTCATTATCGGGACAAAGGTTCCGCCTGTCAAAGTGTTAGATGTAAGCTGGACAGGATGCTCCAGCTGTCGCCGGATTCCGCATCCAAATAATTTCCATTGATCTGCGTCGAGATCCTGCGGCTGACCAGCCAGCTGAACGTCCCGGTGTACTGCCGGCTCTCTTCGTCCCCCATGGAGTAGGTCAGTCCGAAAATGGTTTGCAGTTTTCGTGTCCAGAGGCCGGTGAATGTAGCATTGACGACCGATGTGCCCTCCTCGACCTGGCGGTGATATCCACCATTGAACAGCAGAACATCCGATGGGCGATAGCCAAGGTTCATGCCGTAACGGGTGCCGGTCGTGGTTTCATCTTCGGTAAATTCGCCTTCAGAAGTTGATTCGGTATATCCCAGGTCGAGGTTGAGGTCGAGCCGGGGGCTCAGGCGGGCCGTGGTATCGAGATTGAAACCATAAACAGTATTCGTCCGACCCTCGGTAATGTCTTCCCTTTGACTCCAGTTGGCCGAAAGGCTGCTGGTCAGGTCCGGATAAATAGTCGCATTGATCAAGGCGCTGATGGAGTCGCCGTCGGTATCGCCATACTCATCGCTGCGAGTCTCGGTGCGGGTATAGCCCAGGGTGTAGTTCAGGGTTGGTAGAGGCTGGGAGCCGATTGAGATGAAATAGGAGCGACTGCGGCGATCTTCGTCGCTGTCTGTCCAGTCGACATTCTCGGAAACGCCCAGACTCAGGGTTAAGAGCTCGCTCGGGTTGTACCGTGTGCTCAGGGTGTGGTTGAGCTGCACTGTATCAAGGCCGTTGTCAGGGCGGTTTTCGTTGCGGCGCAGGTTATAGCTGACCTGCCAGGAATCTGTTATGCGCACCGTAGTGCTGAGCTGTGACTGCAGATTGATGGTGCGCTGATTGATGGTGAAACGGTCGGAAGTTGCAGTTCGTACCGTTCCGGCTTCCATTTCAGTGACAAAAACCGAAATCGTGGAAGGCAGCGTGGTCGTGCTGACGACTTTGACATAACGGGATTCCACGGCATCGACAAGGTCGAGAACCACCATGGTACGGCCGTTTTCCTCGTCATAAAAGGGGGAGAGAGTGTTGGCGACCTGAGTCCAGTTGGTCAGGTCAGAACTCTGATAGATGCTCCATTGCAGCCGATTTTGGGTTGCGGTGTCGATCATACGGTCGAGAAAAATGCGCACCCGGTCGATCGGTTGCAGATCTGTCTGTACAGCCATATTCTGGTCGGTCGTCGTGCCGGTAATGTCGATGCCGGCGGGGGACCGCGTGTCTTCGTCGACCAGTGCCGGATTGTCTGCAGGTCTGCCTGTTGCAGGGGTATCGTCCTGGCTGGAAAAGCCGCCGAAAAGAAAAGCCGGCACGAAAAAGCGGCCGCCCACACCGACCCGGGTTTCAGTACTGGTTTTAAAGCTCTGATATTGTTGGGAGGCTGCCACACTGACCCTGTTTCCGAAAAATGAGTTGGAATAACCGACCTGTGCTGTGTGGTCGGTGGTTTCTGTGTCGCTGCGATTCACGTGGTCCTGGCTTTCAGAGCGACGGAAGTCGTAGAGCAGATCAAAATGAGCGACAGTGTATTCGAATGTGGCTCCCAGGACGTTGGAATCGACATCCTGACGACGGGGCGAACCGTCATCGTAGCTGCTGTTTTGATTGTAGTAGAGTCTCAGGCTGGGCCATTGCTCGACCTGGGTCTGAAAGTTGGCGCTCCATGACTGATCCGTTCGCGATGGATTGTCTTCGCGATTCAGTTCGGTTCGGGAGGCGTTGAGATTGAGAGAAAAGAAATCGTTGCGGGTATCGAGAGAAAGGGTCGGGTTGATGGAATCGGTTTTCTCCATATCCCCGGAGGGGATACTCTCATTATAGCGAACCGAAGCGGAGAGGGCCATCGCATCGGACAGTTCCTTGGAGTAAATCAGTGTATATGTGTGGTTGAAAAGGGAACTCTTGCCCGTATCCCCCCCGCTTTCGCGGTAATTCCAGTTGCCGATGAAGCTCAGCGGATCCCCGGCCACAACGGGCACTGCGTACATGATCAGCATCAGGATCATCAACGCCCGAACTGATAATGCAAGGATTTTGTCGGTGATGATCCGGTGCAGGTTTCTCATTGTGAGCGGATCCGCTGGGCTTCAGAGTTTGTGGCAGAAATCAGTCGGTAAAAAAGTTGAAAATCAAGTTTGCTTTAATTATTTCATCAGATTGTGCGCTCCGCCGTGGCAGTCATTGCAATCCTCGAAAAGGCCGTGGATGCTTTCGTCATGAGGCATCGCGTGGCAGGAGGTGCAGGGCGGTATATATCCATGCTTGTCACGGTGACAGTAGGTGCAGGACAGCAGTTGATGTTTGGTCGGTGTGCTGTGAAGCTGGGTTCCCTGAGCCTCATGGCATGAGATGCAGGTGCCCGAAGGCATGTCGGAACCATAGGTGATCCGGAGCGGTTGGTGGGGGTTGTGGCAGCGTCGGCAGTATGCATTGGTCTCTCCCTCGTGGTGCGGCATGTGACATGTCAGGCATTCCTCGTGCTCTCCATGCCGGGCATGGCAGGACTTGCAGTCGAGAACCGCATGATCGCTGGGGAAATCGCGCATGGTGGCGGCGGCCTGATAATGACATGAGACGCAGGCCGGCGTCGCCCGGGGCAGGTCGTCGTAATCGATCTGCTGTGGGGTGTGCGGCGGGTGGCATTGCCGGCAGCCGGCCACGGTAAAATGATTCATCCGGGAGGGGGGGTGACATTGGTCACAGGTGGCGATGGTGTTCGTGCCCTCCGGAGGGTGCTCTTTGTGACAGTCAATGCAGGAAACGTTGCTGCGATGACGCTTGCCCTGCGTTTTGATGGCGAGACTCTGCTCCTGGTGACATTTGCTGCAATCCTGGGGTTGTAGACGGGGCGCCTCTCGATCTTCAGCCATGCCGGACGGAATACCCATTGATAAGGCAAACAGAAGGCTGAAAAAGGCGCTCCGCCCCAATTTTGATATGTTGGAAATCGACATGAATCCTGTCCTTGGCAACCGGCGAATCAGTGTTGCATCTTCTCCTGGGGTTGCGAATCCGGCGTTTCGGTTTTTCCTGTTTTCATTGCCTCGCCGGGCGAAGGTGTCGCCGGTTGAGAGGGGAGCCTGAATTCAGTGCGTTCTCCCAGAGTTTTGACGATCGCCGGCAGGCCCTCTTCGGTTCTGAGCTGCTCTGCTGTGTTGTAGGCTTGCAGGGGGGTCTTGTAGGGGCCTGTGAAGACCTGGTGCCAGGTGCCGCGCCGTGTACGCTCGACACTGCGGATAAACGCCGGAAATTCCTTTCGGCGCAGGTCGCCGGCAACGACTTCGGCCGCCTCCCTGTCGGGGGAGAGCAGAACCAAAACCAGGAATTCGCCGACCTCACCTTCCGGCAGTGAAGTTTCAATGCTGTCGATAGTCAGAATTCTGGGGGCGGGAGCCTGCTCGAGCGCGAACTCCGCGGCGAGGCTTTCTCCAGCGGCTGTCGGGTCCTGCCGCGGTTGGCCGATAAATTCAATGACCTGAACCCGGTGGTTGAAAGCATCGGCGACGAGCAACCGTCCTTGGCCATCCAGCTCCACATCCATGGGGTAGTGGAACCAGCCGCGGCTGGTCCCCAGTCCGCCCAGCTCGTAAAGATATTGTCCGTCTATGGAAAAAACCGGCACTGTATGCCGCTGGTAATCGACCAGAAAGATCCGGCGCCGGGCGTCATCGACGGCGATGGCGCGGGGGCGCGACAGTTTCCCCGGCTCTCCCCCTTTTTCGCCGAATTTGAACAGAAAATCTTCCGCAGCGTCATAAACATAAACACGCCCTTTTCCTTCGCTGACGAAATAGAGCCGGCCGTCACTGCCGATATCAACGGCCTGAATAAGGGCTTCTTCGGTTTTACCCTGGACTTCCTCGCGCGGCGACAGGGTGTGAAGATACTGACCCTTGGAATCCAGAACCAGCACGCCTGGAACACCTGCGCCGACCACATACATGCGACCGTTTTCACTGACCGCCAAATCCGTAGGAGAAAAATCAGGGAAATCGGGGAAATAAAATTGCTCAACCGGTAACAGGGCGCCATCGAAAACGGCAATGTGGGCTCGTTGATCCGGCCCGCCGTGCCCGATGCAGACATATATCAGGCCGTTGCGGGTGAAGCTTTTGCCGACGGAGCGCAGTCCGCGGCCGGAACCAAGGGCGATGTAAGGGAAATAATCGCTGGTGGTAATGGTGAGTTTGTTTTTCTGGGGGCAGGTGATCAGGATCTCATCACTGGCGCTGTCGTAGGTCAGCCCGGAAGGAAACCGCAGGGGCTGATTCGACTCGTCGCGGTCGATGATTTTAACAGCGCGGGTTTTGGGGGCCTGAATAGCGGCATATGCTTCTTCGCCCCGAGATGGGTCGAAAACACCCCCATACAGAGCGGACATAAAAAGAGCCGGCACAAGGAGGGGCCGCCGAAAATACATGAAAACACTTCTTGACATCATGGCACGGAAAGACACGACGGCCCACCACTGTGTCGCGGGTCGTTCCCCGGAAAAATGCCTGAAACGGCTTGCTCCCTAGAAAATTCCCGGCAAACCATGGTGTTCACCGAGGCAAACGTCTAATTAATATCACATCCGTGGATGAGAGTCTATCTTTTCTGGCGCGGCGTAATGGCCGAAGTTACTTCGTATTTTACACGATCTCATCCTCGAGACGCGTATCGAAAACCCGCTGGCTCTTGCGCTCCGAGCGCGGCAGGGCGCCGTAGTCGGTCAGTTCCAGCTCAGCGGTGACCAGCAGCTGTTTTTTGATCTGGTGGCCGACTTCGTGGAGCAGCTCCGCATCCCGTGCGGCACTGACGCCCTGCGCGCGTTCGATGACAAGGCGCATGTGGTCGCGCCCCGAATCCGGCTCGCGGGTCAGGTGGATCTGGTACTCGGAGCCGAGCCCGGGCACTGCCGAGAGGATGGTGTCGATGCTGGAGGGGTAAATGTTGACGCCGCGGAACTTGATGGTGTCGTCGGAGCGGCCGCGGATGCGCGAGTGGCGCGGCAGCGGCGAGCCGCAGGTGCAGGTGCCGGGGATGATGCGGGTGATGTCGCGGGTGCGGTAGCGGATCAGCGGCGCGCCTTCCTTGCACAGGGAGGTGACCACCATCTCTCCCCATTCGCCGTCGGGCAGCGGCTGCAGGGTCTGCGGGTCGATGATCTCGAGGTGATAGTAATCGGACCAGTAGTGGATGCAGTCGTGGTCGGAGCACTCGATGCCGGTGCCCGGTCCGTAGAGCTCGGTGAGGCCGGGGATGTCGAACAGTTCCGCTCCGCCAAACAGTTCCGAGATCTTTTTGCGCATGGAGCGGCTGGAGCGCTCGGAACCGTAGATGATGCGGCGCACGGCGATCTTGTCGGCGATGCCGCGCCGGTGGATCTCCTCGGCCATCAGCAGCGCCATGGACGCAGTGGAGCAGAACACCGTCGACTGAAAGTCGAGCAGGAACTGAATCTGCAGGTCGATGTTGCCCGGGCCGACCGGCACCGCCATGGCGCCGATCTTCTCGCACCCCGCCTGGAACCCGACGCCGGCGGTCCACACACCGTAGCCGACGGCGATCTGCACCCGGTCGAGAGCAGTGACGCCGGCCATCTGGTAGCAGCGGGCGAAAAAGTGGGCCCAGTCGTCGATGTCCTTCTGCGTGTAGCACAGCACCTTGCGTTTGCCGGTGGTGCCGGAGCTGGCGTGAATGCGGACGATCTGCTCGAAAGGCACCGCCCGCAGGGGGAAAGGGTAGCCGTCGCGCAGGTCGTCGGCGCTGGTGAAAGGCAGGCGCGGCAGATCGGTAAAAACTTTAATCTCATCGGGGGTGATGCCGGCCTGTTGGAACCGCTCCCGGTAGAAGCTCGACCCTTCATAGGCATGGCGCAGGGTCCACTGCAGCCCTTTGAGACGGTGGCCCTCGAGTTCGTCGGCGGTGGAAAAGGCAGGCATAAAATCAGGATGACTCATGTCGGGTTTCTCCAGGCGGATATTGGTCAGGCCGGCCGCCCCCAGGCGGCTGTGCCCCGGCTTATTGTCGGATGCGGCACCCAGGAAGGCGATGCGCAGTTTTGGATCGTTGAGCAGGCGGCTGCTCTCTCCCCGCTGCACGATGCGGCCATTGGCGAGCAGATGGGCCGAATCGGAGGCGCAGAGCGCCCGTGCGGCGTTCTGTTCGACCAGCAGGATAGTGGTGCCGGCGCGCGCCAGCTGGTGGATGATGGCAAAAATTGCGTCGGTGATGCGCGGTGCAAGCCCCAGGCTCGGTTCGTCGAGCAGCAGCAGGCGCGGTCCCGCCATCAGGGCGCGTCCCATGGCCAGCATCTGCTGCTCGCCGCCGGAGAGGGTGCCCGCCGGCTGTTCTCGACGCTGCTTCAGACGGGGAAAGCGGGTAAAGACCTCCTGCATGCGCGCAGCGGTCTCTTTTTTCGACAGCTTCAACGGCATGGCGCCGAGAACCAGATTTTCATGCACCGGCAGGTGCGGGAATACTTCGCGGCCCTCCGGCGACAGCACCAGGCCCCGCCGGACCCGTTGTGCCGGGGAGAGCCCGGTGATATCCCTGCCGTCGAGCAGGATGCGCCCAGCGCTGGGTTTGAGCAACCCCATCACGCATTTCAGGAGCGTGCTTTTGCCCGCTCCGTTGGCGCCCACCAGCGCGGCGGTCGAGCCCTGCTCCACGGTCAGCGACAGGTCGAACAGCGCCTGGGCGGTTCCGTAGTGTGCGCTGAGGTTTTCAATGGTCAGCATGGGATCATCCTCGTTGCGGTTCTCATTTTCACGTTGGCGGATTCCATCAGGCGGTCGGCTCCATGCTGCCGAGATAGGCTTCAATCACCAGGGGGTTGCGCTGCACTTCCTGCGGGGTTCCCTGCGCGATGCAGCGCCCGCCGTCGAGCACCACCACCCGGTCCGCGACGCTCATCACCAGGTCCATGTCGTGTTCGACCAGCAGCAGAGTCTGTCCCTCGCTGCGCAGCTTCTGGATCTCGGCGCCGATCTGTGAGGTCTCCTTGGCGTTGAGCCCGGCCACCGGCTCGTCGAGCAGGACCAGCAGGGGCTCGCCCACGAAAGCGCGGGCCAGTTCAAGCCGTTTGCGGTCGCCGTAGGCCAGGGCCTGGGCGGGCCAGCCCGCCTTGTTCGCCAGACCGAAGCGGTCGAGGGCCGCCAGCGCCCGCAGGCGCAGATGCCGTTCTCGGTGACGCAGTCCGGGCAGGCGCAGCATGGCGCTGATCCAGGACTTTCCTGCATCCAGCGTCAGTCCGCACAGGACGTTCTCCAGTACCGTCATGCGCGGAAAGACTTTCAAGTTCTGAAAGGTGCGCCCGATGCCGAGGCGGGCGATCTCGTGGGCCGGGCGGCCGGCCAGATCCTGGCCGGAAAAACGGATCGCACCCTGATCCGGGGCCAGGATGCCGCTGATGCAGTTGATCAGGGTGCTTTTGCCGGCGCCGTTGGGGCCGATCAGTGCCGTGACGCTGCCGCCCGCGATCTCGCAGCTGACCTCCTGCAGGGCGGGTAGGCCACCGAAATTCTTATTGATCCGTTCGAGACGCAGCATTTTTTCGAATCCAGAGCACAAAGCGGTTGCGGGCCAGGTCGATCAGCCCGCCGACCAGCCCCCGCGGCAGAAACATGAGAATCACCACCAGGATCAGACCGTAGATGATGTCCTTATAGGTGTCGAAAACCTCGATCCACTCCGGCAGCATGGTGACCACGGACGCCCCCAGCAGCGTTCCCCACACCGAGCCCAGACCGCCGATGACCACCATGATGACGAAGTCGACCGAGACGAAAATGCCGAAGGAGTCGGGGCTGACAAAGCGGTAGCAGTGGGCGAAAAGGCTGCCGCCCAGCGAGGCCAGCACCGCCGACAGCACAAAGATCCTGACTTTGGCGCGGGCGGTGTCGATCCCCAGGGACTGGGCAGCCTGCTCGTCCGCCGCCAGCGCCGCCAGCCCGCGGCCGACGCCGCTGCGCACCAGGTTCAGGCTGATCAGCAGGCAGGCAAGGGCCGTTCCCCACACCAGGTAGTGAAAGCGGATCTCGTCGTCGAAGGCCCAGTCGCCCAGGGCCAGCGGAGGAATGCCGGCAAAGCCGCTGGGGCCGCCGGTCAGCTGGTCGGCCTGCACCAGAATCGTATAAACCACCAGGTTCAGGCCCAGGGTGGCCATGGCCAGATAATGCCCATGCAGGCGCAGGATGGGGCGGCCGACCAGCCACGCGATGGCGGCCACCGCCAGGGCCGTCAGCAGCAGGGCGCCCCAGGCGGGAATTCCTCCCTCCACCGTCAGTAGTGCCGAACCGTAGGCGCCCAGGCCGAAAAAGGCGGCATGCCCCAGCGAGATCTGGCCGGCGTAGCCGATAAACAGGTTGAGGCCGAGCACGACAATGGTGTTGAGCGCGATCAGGTTGGTCAGCCCCAGGGTATAGGGGTTATCCTGATATAGAGGAAACAGCAGCACGAAGGCGGCAAAGGCGCTGACCGCCAGGCCGGTACGGTGCAGAATCAGAAAATAGAGGATTTTATCCTTCGTGCTCATGGTCCCTCGGGATCAGCCTTCGAGCCCGCGCCGGAAAGCCGCCAGGTTCTGGTCGAGGAAACGCTCGGGAGCCAGGGCGCGAATCGCCTGCTCGTACTGGGCTACATCGCAGAAAAGAGCCCGGGTTCGGACCGCAAGCCCCAGCAGGATCAGGTTCGACAGCACCGGGTTGCCCATCTCGCGTGCCAGGCCGCCGGCGTCGATGCGCGTTCCTTCTCCTTCTCCGACTGCATTGATCAGCAGTTGCCCGTCGGGCTTGAGCAGCGAGCGGTGCACCGCCAGATTGTCCTCCCACAGCAGCAGCCCTACGTCGGCCTGGCCGGAGCGAATCAGCGGACTGTGATAGTCGCCGACCTTGATGGTGGAAAGCACAGTGCCGCCGCGCTGGGCCATACCGTGAGTTTCGGCGGTGAGCACGGGCAGGCCCTGATCCACCGCCGCCTGGGCAATGACACGAGTGAGAAACAGCACGCCCTGCCCGCCGATGCCGCTGACGATGATCTGCTGTTTCATGAGCGCTTCTCCTTGACGAGGGCATTGAAAGGGCAGGACGGGATGCAGGTGCCGCAGCCGACGCAGCGGTCGATATTGATTCTTGCCCGCGCGCCGCTTTCGTCCATCTCGATGGCCGGGCATTCAAAGGACTGGATGCAGCGTTTGCAGCCGGTGCAGTCCTCCGTGACGGTGACCTGATACTTCTCCTGTTCCGAGCGTACCGTTGAATCCATCATACAGCCGTGGCGGGAGATGATCACCGCCACCCCTGGTTCAGGACCGCGAATATGACGGTCGGCATCCTTGAGCAGCTGTTCCAGGCGCTGCTGGTCATAGGGGTCGCAGACTTCAAGAAAGTCGACCCCTGCAGCGCGCACCAGCGGCTCGATGCCGATGGAGCGTGTCGCTTCGCCCGCGGCGGTGACGCCAAGGTGCGGCACCGGCTGGCCGCCGGTCATGGCGGTAGTCGCGTTGTCGAGGATCATCACGATGATGCGCGCTTTCTGGATAACGGCGTTGATCAGCGCAGGGATTCCCGAATGGAAGAAGGTCGAATCACCGATGGTGACCACTACCGTGGGAAAGTCGCCGTCCTGGGCGTAGGACTGGTAGAAGCCGGCGCCCTGGCTGATGCAGGCCCCCATGCAGTGCACCGTGTCCACCGCGCCGAGATTCATCCCCAGGGTGTAGCAGCCGATGTCCGACGGAAACAGGCCGCGAGGGAATGTGCGCTTGATGGTGGCGAAGGAGGCACGGTGCGGGCAGCCAGGACAGAGCGAGGGGCGCTGCCCCCGTCGTTCGGGCGGCGCATCCGGTGAAAATGGCCGATCGAGAAAAGCGCACAGCGCCTGCTCGACGACATCCGGCGTCAGCTCCCCTTCGCGGGGCAGGGTGCCGTCCTGCTTGCCCCGTGCTCCGGGGTGGGCGAGCTGTAATTCAATGACCGGATAGGTCTCTTCCAATACCAGGATACGGTCGTAATCGCGGTGCAACTGCTCGCGGAACCGGCTGGAAAGGGGATAGGGCATCAGTACCTGGAAGAGATCGATGCTCCCTCCAAGGCCCAGGTCGTCCAGCAGATCGACCAGGTGGCCGTAAACGATCCCCGAGGCCACCAGCGCGGTGCGTGGATGGCTGCCGTCCCCCGGCATGAGCTGCGGCTGCAGATCGGGCTCTGCGGCGACCTCTTCAAGGGTATGGTTCAGTTTGCGGTGCAGAGCCGGAAGAAAGGCGGGTGTGGCCGCCCAGCGGCTCGGATCTTTTTCAAAACGGGCCTGTCGCCCCAGTCGTTTTGGTGAGTGGAGCGCGACATTCTGGCGGGAATGGCAGATGCGGGTGGTGGGGCGCAGCACCACGTTGATCTCGAACTTCTCCGACAGTGTGTAGGCCGCCTCAACCATCTGCGCGGCCTCTGCGGGAGAGGCCGGATCGAGCACCGGCACCCGCCCCTGCAGGCAGAACAGCCGAGTGTCCTGCTCGTTCTGCGAACTGTGAGGTCCAGGGTCGTCGGCAACGATGGTGACCATCCCCCCTTTGACGCCGAGATAGGCGGTGCGCATGAACGGGTCGGCGGCCACGTTGAGCCCCACCTGCTTCATGATCACGGCGGATCTCCTGCCGGTATAGGCGGCGGCAAGCGCCACCTCGAAGGCGATCTTCTCATTGACCGACCATTCGATATGCAGAGGTTCAAGCGCCTCCTCCCGCCGGTCGGCCACCGCCTGCAGGATTTCGGTGGAAGGGGTGCCGGGGTAGGCCGCCACCACCTGGCAGCCGGCCTCGATCAGGGCGCGACCGATCGCCTCATTCCCCATAAGAAGCTCGATTTCAGGGTTATCTTTCATTCAGACCTCTGATATGTCATGGAGTAAGCCACCAAGACTCGAAGACACTAAGAAAAACATGTTAAGAACAAGCCCCTCCCCCCAGCGGGGGGAGGTTGGGAGGGGGGAGCTTGAGCCGCTTCCCGGATCTTCCCCCACCCTAACCCTCCCCCGCTGGGGGGAGGGGACATTGGAGCCAATTTTTTTGACTTTCTTAGCGCCTTAGTGGCAATGAAAAACTCACTTCGCCAGCAACCCCTGCGGCCGTACGAACAGCACCAGCAGCAGTACGACGAAGGCAACCACGTCCTTGTAGGCGCTGGAGAAGTAGCCGGCGGTGAGTGATTCCAGCAGCCCCAGCAGCAGTCCGCCGAGGATGGCCCCGGGGAATGAACCAAAGCCGCCCAGGATGGCTGCGGCGAATCCTTTGAGTCCCAGCAGGATGCCTACGTCGTAGCTCAGGGTGGTGATGGGGGTGACCAGAATCCCCGCCAGCCCTCCGAGAGCCCCGGCGAGGGCGAAACTGGCCGCCCGCACCCGTCCGATATGCAGGCCGACCACCGCGGCGGCGGTGGGGTTGGACGAGACGGCCCGCATGGCCAAGCCTAACCCGGTGCAGCGGAAAAACCAGGCCAGGATAAGGATAGCCACCAGCGTCAGCCCCAGAATCCACAGCGTCTGCGGCATGAGCGCCGCGCCCCCGATCTGCAGCGGCTTATCGGCGCCCAGTCCCGGCAGCGCCATACGGTTTTTGCCCCAGACCAGGGCCATGATGCCGCGCAGAATGATAGAGAGTCCGATAGTCAGGAAAATCAGCACCAGGGGGTCGTTCGACCGGGCCGGGCGCAGCCCGATGCGCTCCACGACAACCGCCACCAGCGCCGTTGCCGCCACCGCCGCCACCAACGCCGCGCCCATCGGCAGGTTGAAGGTGAACAGGGCGCTGAACATGAGCAGCCCGCCCAGGGAGACGAAATCGACCTGCACGAAATTGACGATCCCCATGGTGTTGTGCACCACGCAGAAACCCAGGGCGACCAGCGCGTAAATCGTGCCGCTGGTGATGCCGGCAAACAGAAATTGCAGTAAGTCGGACGACGACAAGGAATCAGAGCCTCGAGTTCTGGATAATTGGGCGCCACGACGGGCGAAGGTGCTAGATTATTGCAGCTTGCCCCTCAGGTCAAGTCCGAGGCGCAGGCGCCGATAATTCGACCTGGATGCTTGTCACGAGACCCCGGTGAGGGTAGAATCGCCGCAATTCAGCCAAGGATGGATCAAAATGAGCAACCAACCGATGATTCTCGTCACCATGACCGGTCCCGACAGGCCGGGCATTATTGCCGCCATGACCGGGCATATTGCCGCCGCCGGCGCGCGGATTCGCGACATCGAGCAGACCGTTACCCATACTCTGCTGTCGCTGTCCGTCATCATCGACTTCACCACCGGAGACAGCGACCAGAAGCCCCTCATCAAGGATCTTCTGTTTCTGGCCAAGGAGTGGGGGCTCAATCTGGATTTTCAGGTCATTGATGAACAGGATTACCGCCGCCGCAGCAACCGCAATGCTTATGTGCTTACCATCATGGGGGGGGAGGTCAACGCCGCCGCCCTGGCCCGAGTATCGGGGATCCTGGCGGAGCACCAGGTCAATATCGAGCGCATCTCCAAGCTCACCCAGGGGCAGCTGCGTTGTGTGGAATTTCTGGTGACCGTCCCCGAGGACTTCGACGTCAAGGCGATGAATCGCAAGCTGCTGCACGCCGGGGCGACCCTGGGAGTTGACGTGGCGGTGCAGAAGGAGAGCCTGCACCGGCGTGCCAAGCGGCTGGTGGTGATGGACATGGATTCGACCCTGATCCAGATCGAAGTGATCGACGAGCTGGCCCGCATTGCCGGGGTCGGCGATCAGGTTGCCCGCATTACCGAACAGGCCATGAACGGCGAGATCGATTTCAACGAAGCGCTTCGCCAGAGGGTTGCGCTGCTGAAGGGGCTTTCCGCCCAAGCGCTCGAGCAGGTCTACCAGAATATCCCCTTTACCCCCGGCGCCAGAACGCTGGTGCGCATCCTCAAGCGCCTCGGCTACAAGACCGCGGTTATCTCCGGCGGGTTCAACTTTTTCACCAATCGCCTCAAAGAAGACCTCGGCCTTGATTATGCCTTTGCCAACGGCCTGCAGATCGCCGACGGCCAAGTGACCGGCCGCCTCGATGGCCCGGTGGTCGACGGCGCGCGTAAGGCCGAACTGCTGGAGGAGATCGCCTGCCGCGAAGGGATCGCCCTCGATCAGGTGATTGCTATCGGCGACGGTGCCAACGACCTGCCCATGCTGGGGCGGGCGGGACTCGGGATCGCGTTCAATGCCAAGGCGCGGGTGCGGGAGCAGGCCGACACCCATATCAATCAGCAGAGTCTCGATTCGATCCTCTATCTGCTGGGGCTCTCCGAGTGGGAGATGGCGGAGCTTGACCAGTGAAACTGCCGCAGCCCCTGGTGGCTGGCATCCGGGGTTGAAATCATGGCGTGGCGGACCCGGATCACCCCCGACGAAGTCTGTGTCGATTATCCTCTGCCTGTTCTGCTGTAACCTGTCAATTCTGGTGTAACGTCAGAAGGAGCGCCGACCTTTTATGCGTGCCGTCGGTCTGATCACCGAATACAACCCCTTTCACCGAGGTCATGAGCATCATCTGCGCGAGAGCCTGCGCCTGACCGGCGCCCAGGTTTCGGTGGCGGTGATGAGCGGTCATTTCCTGCAGCGCGGCGAGCCGGCGCTGGTGGATAAATGGGTGCGGGCCGAGACGGCGCTGCGCGCCGGAGTCGACCTGGTGGTGGAGTTGCCTTTTCCCTGGGCCTGCAACAGCGCGCCCCATTTCGCGCGTGGGGCGGTGGCTGTGCTGAACAGCTTCGGTAAATCCATGCAGGCTCTGTGCTTCGGCAGCGAGTCCGGGAATCTGGTGCAGCTGCGCCAGGCCGAGGCCGCGCTGGAGCGGGACAGGCAGGGGCTGGAGAAAGATATCCGCCGCCGCCTGGGGCAAGGGGAGAATTACCCCCGGGCCCGCGCAGCCTCGGTGCGGCAGGCGGGTCTTCAGGAGGATGTGGCCGAGGTTCTGTCGCATCCCAACAATATCCTCGGGATCGAATATCTGCGTGCTCTCAAGGAGTCCGCCAGCACTGCTCAGGCCTATACCGTCCCCCGCATCGGCGGCGGCTTTCATGATCTGCAACCGGGCACGCACGATATCGCCAGCGCGACAGCGATCCGCCACCGGCTGCGGCAGGGGCGGAACGTTGCGAGCTTTCTTCCGCAGGCGACCCATACGCCCCTGTTCGCGGCTCTCGCCAGAGGCGCGACTCCCGACCGGGAGCGCCTTCTGACCCTGCTTCTCGGGCGGCTTCTGCAGGGGGCGCAGGCCGTGAAGCCCTTTTACCTGGTCGAGGGCGGCATCGAAAACCGCCTTGCCGCAGCCGCGGAGGTGTGCAGCGACTGTGACGAGCTGGTTTCAGCGGTGAAATCACGGCATTTTACCCGCACCCGCGTTACACGGATGCTCAGCCACGTCCTCCTCGGGGTTGAGCGCCAGTGGATGGAGGAGTCCCTGGCAACAGGCCCCCTTTTCATTACACTGCTCGGGGCGAGCGCCCGCGGCAGGCGGTATCTCGCCCACTGCCGCAAAGACCTGCAGCTGCCCTTGATTCAGAATTTCTCCCGGGTGCATGCCCAGCTCAAACGGCGCTACGGCCGGGAAACTTTCCTGGCCGGAGCAGCCCTGCAGCAGCTCGATCTGCAGTTGCTCGCCACCCGCTATTATACGCTTCTGCAGGAAAAATGGCCCGGCGGCCCGCGCGGACGCGACTATTTTCAGCCTCCCTGCATGCTCCCCTGAAGGCTCTTGCCCCTCCCTTTCTGTTGCACTTATCCCGTTTTCAAGTAAACATTGTTTTAACCCGGGTTAGAGGGGAACGCAGTTGAACAGGGGAGAGGAGGAGCGATGTTTGATTTTGACACTTTTCGGCAGCAATGCCGTGACCTGGCCCATGCCGGATTGACAGGGACCGGTGTCGACAAGAGTACCGCGGTCGTTGCTCTGCTGGGTGCCGTTTATGAACATTGCGAGGAAACTCTGCGGCAGTGGCAGGAGGGGAAAGAGAGTCTGCCGATTGCATGCGGGCCGGGGTGCGGAACCTGCTGCATGGTCAATGTGGCCGTGCTCGAACCCGAGGTGATTGGTATTGCTCATTATGTCCGGCAGAATTTTTCGGGGCAGGTGCGTCGCGAACTGAAGGAAAGATTGTTGCAGCTTGCCCGCGAAGTGCGCTGGCTCGATGAAGAGGAGCGGCTTTTTGTGCGCCGTTCATGTGCTTTTCTCGATGACCGGGAAAACTGTTCCATCTGGCCGCAGCGCCCGCTGATGTGTCGGGCGATTACTTCGACTGATGCGCATGCCTGCCGCGAAGCCCTGGCTGCCCCCGTTTTCGGAGAAGAAAAACCGGTCGTCATGAACCTGGTGCAGAGAAAAATTTATGAAGCGGCTTTTCAGGGATTGGGTGACGCCATGCAGGCCCTGGGAATTGATGCGCGCAGTTCCAGGCTATCATGTGCGGCATCCGAACTGCTGTGCGAGTCGGGAGGTGTTGAGAATCTCTCCCCTGGGCTTGCCTAAATATAACCTTTGTGGTAATATTTAACTACGAGATGGCAGAGACTCTTACTCACCTCTCGTTTCCTTCGCGCGTCGGATATCCCTCCTGGCCGGCGCGCATTTTTTTGCTGCGTTTCTATTGTCCGACCTTTCATAAGGAACTCTGCGACTGCGGGGTGATAATTACATCGATGCGGCGGTTGATGGCTCGGCCCTCAGCGGTGGTGTTGGGTGCAAGCGGACGGCGTGAGCCGTAACCGACGGCAATGATTCGATCGGGAGGCAGAATTTCATTCGCAACGAAATATTGGCGAACGGCGTCTGCCCGTGCCTGGGACAAAGAGGCATTGGCCGTATCGCTTCCTGTGCTGTCGGTGTGTCCTTCAATGGTGACCGCCGGCTCGTTGAAGGTGCGGATGGCGCGGCGGACCTTGCCCAGCAGTGGGTAGTTGTTGGGTGCGATGATGGCTTTCCCTACCGGGAAGCGGATTCCACGCAGGCGAATCACCAGGTGATTGCCCTGCTTGTAAACCTCCGCCTCTTCCGGCGCAAACATCTCCTGAATTTCATCGAAAATCTGCTGAAACCGCCGTTCGCGTTCCAGCTTTTCCTTGGTCGCTTTCTGTTCCCATATATAGAGTTCCTTGGCAGCTTTCTCCTGCTCGGTGATCCCCTCAAGAGATGCAATCTGCTGCCTGGCCGCCTCGATCTGGCTTTTCTGCGCCTGCTGTCCTGCCTGCAGCTCGGTGATGGTCCGGGCAAGTGTTTCGGCCTGAGCCTCGAAGGGGCGGTCGCGTAGTTCAGGTTGACCGGCCAGGCGCAGGGTCGGGGTCCGTAGCAGCTCTTCTACAAAGAGCGCGATCTGTTCAGGCGTCATCTCTTTGAACTGGCGACTGTAATTCAGCAGAATGGCTGTGCGCCTGGCCTCAAACAGGGTATTTCGAGCCTTGTCTTCAATGATGTCGGTCTGGTAGCGATTGTTGGTGATATAGTCGTCGGTTTCCTGCAGGATCTCGCGGGCACGTGCGAAACTGGCCGGAACCATGTTTTCGGCGCCTTGTTTTTCTGCCTGCGCCAGGATGCGCCGGGCTTCGCCCAGGGCTGTATTTTTGATGGCGCGCAGTTCCAGATCACTGAATTGCTGCGCGACTTCGGGTGCATGCCTGGCAGCCCAGTCCAGTCGTTCATTTTCCAGCGCCCGCGCCAATTCGACGAGACGGTTTTCAACGGTAAGATAATCGCTGCCGATCTGCACCGCTCCGGCTTCCAGTGCTATTCGCCGGGCTTCGAGGGGTCTGGCCAGGACAGTCCGGGCAAGTACCGCCTGCTCGCGGGCCTCTTCAAGGTGGGCGCGGCCCAGAGCGACTTTCTGCAGGATGGTCTCAACGCCCTTGTCTTCACGAAGACCCTCCAGTGCTGCGTCAAGAGCCTCCCTGGCTGCCGCCATCGATTCAGGAGCCAGAATGTGAAGTTCATTGACGCGGGCGGTGGTGAGCTCGGTTTCGAGGCTTTCAATCTGTTCGCTGGGGTTTTCGCTCAGGGCAATCGGTTCGACCTGAAGGTTCGGGGTGCTGCAGCCATTGAGGAGAATGGTCAACAGGATGAGGCCGACAAGATATGACAAGCGGGCTTTTGTGGACATGTGGATCCTCCCGGAAATAAAAACTGATGATGACCCCTGGCCGGCGGATGGTTGCGTCCGACGAACAGCGGAAAATCCGTTGCCGATTCAGGTATATGTCAGGCGCGTCACACTGTCAACCGGGAGAAAAGGCAAAGCCGTTCTGCAAAACCGCCGGCGTTCACACAGGCAGAATGCCCGTGGGTAGGATATGATGGTGCGAACAGCCGCTGGGCACAACAGGATTTCTTCTGGAGGATGCGGTGAAAGAAGCTATACTGTAAAGTTCCGCCTGGCTTTTTGTTGGTGGTTGGTAGTTGCAAATATCGCCATACCAGAATGGCTGCCGATTGTGAACCTTTCAGGCGGGATTTTGCGAGGTCTTTGCCTGCTTTTTTGTCGCCGTCAACACCCTTGGATAATTGTCCGCACCTATGCTAAATTGTATGTATTCAGTGCAGGTGAATCATTGAAGGATGGAGGTTTGTCGCGTCGTGCCAAGAAAGTCTCCTGGAGATCAGGCGGGGGTAGCATCCGAGAGCCGCAGCAAGGTCAAGCATCCATCGTTGTACAAGGTGATCATGCACAACGATGACTACACGACCATGGAGTTCGTGGTGCGTACACTGGAGACGGTTTTTCGCAAGAGCCCCGCGGAAGCCCATCGCATCATGCTCAATATTCATTACAAGGGGGCGGGGGTCTGCGGCGTATTTCCTCATGAGATCGCCGAGACCAAGGTCATGAAGGTTCATGCGTTGGCCAAGGAAGAGGGGCACCCCCTCAAATGCAGCATGGAGGAGGCCTGAGCCTCGCTAATCTATGGGTGGAGCCATGTTTAATCAGGACGTACAGATCGCCTTCAGCCTGGCCGTGCGCGAAGCGCAGCGTCGCCATCACGAATACCTGACCACGGAACACATCCTGTTCGCCATCCTCTTTGAGGAGGAGGGGCAGAAGATCGTGCGCGGCTGCGGCGGCGACGTGGATGAACTCAAGGCGATGCTGGAGGATTTTTTCACCCACCAGCTCGAGACCCTGCCGGGGGAAGACGAGTTCATCCCCGAGCAGACCGTCGGCCTGCAGCGGCTTCTGCAGCGCACCGTGGTGCACATGCACTCGGCCGGCAAGAAGGAGATCGGTCTCGGCGATGTTCTCGCCGCCATTCTCGAGGAACAGAATTCCCATGCTTCGGCTTATCTGGAGGCGCAGGGGATCAGCCGGCTGGATCTGCTCAATTACGTGTCTCACGGGGTGTCGCGCTTTCCGGACGCGCAGCAGGAAAAGGAACGACCCGCCCCGGAGCAGAAGGAAGATGCGCCGGGCCGTGCCAGTCCGGCACGCGACCCGCTGACCTCTTTCACCGTCGATCTGGTGGCCCGTGCCAAAGCGGGCAGGATCGATCCGCTGGTGGGCCGTGCCAATGAGCTGGAGCGCACCATCCAGGTGCTGTGTCGGCGGCGCAAGAACAACCCCATTTATGTCGGGGATTCCGGGGTGGGAAAAACCGCAATCGCCGAAGGGCTGGCCCGCCGTATTTACGAAGAACAGGTGCCCGAGGCCCTGCATGGGTTCAAGGTTTATGCGCTGGATATGGGCGCACTGCTGGCGGGCACCAAATTCCGCGGCGATTTCGAGGAGCGTCTCAAGGCCGTGATCAACGCTGTCACCAAGCTGGACAAGGCGGCCCTGTTCATCGACGAGATTCACACCATCGTGGGCGCCGGCGCGACCAGCGGCAGCTCCATGGATGCCTCCAACATTCTCAAACCGGCGCTGGCGTCGGGAGATCTGCGCTGCATCGGTTCCACCACCTTCGAGGAATACAAGAATCTCTTCGACAAGGACCGTGCCCTGTCGCGCCGCTTCCAGAAAATCGACATTCTGGAGCCGACGGTGGAGGAGACTATCGAGATCCTGGCGGGACTCAAGCTCTATTATGAAGAATTCCACGGCGTGACCTATACCGACGAAGCCCTGGAAGCCGCCGCACGCCTGTCGGCCAAATACATCAACTACCGGCACCTGCCCGACAAGGCGATCGATGTCATCGATGAAGTCGGCGCTTCTCTCAAGCTTCAGCCGCAGCTCAAGCAGTCGGTGACGGTCTCTGACGTGGAAGCCGTGGTGGCAAAAATCGCCCGTATTCCCCAGCGCAACGTCTCTGCGTCCGACCGGCGCCGTCTCAAGACGCTGGAGCGCGACCTCAAGCGGGTGGTGTTCGGCCAGGAACCCGCCATCGAAAACCTGTGCCGTGCCATTCGCCGCGCCCGGGCCGGGCTCGGACATCCGGACAAGCCGGTGGGGTCTTTCCTGTTCACCGGTCCGACCGGGGTCGGCAAGACCGAGGTGGCCAAGCAGCTTGCCGAACAGCTTGGCGTCGAGTTTCTGCGCTTTGACATGAGCGAGTACATGGAGAAACACTCGGTCTCACGCCTCATCGGCGCGCCTCCGGGGTATGTCGGTTTCGACCAGGGGGGGCTGCTGACCGACGCGGTGGTGAAAAATCCTTACGCGGTGCTGCTGCTTGATGAAATCGAAAAAGCGCATCCGGACCTTTTCAATATCCTGCTGCAGGTCATGGACCATGGATCGCTGACCGACAATAACGGCAAGAAGGCCGATTTCCGCAACGTGATTCTGGTGATGACCAGCAACGTCGGCGCCAGGGAGATGAGCGCCACCCCGATCGGCTTCGGTGAACGGTCCGCGGGCGCCCCCCGTCAGGAAGTTGAAAAGCAGTTTTCCCCTGAATTCCGCAACCGCCTCGACAATATTATTTCATTCTCCGGACTTGATCTGCCCATCATCGAAAAAGTGGTGGACAAGTTCATCAGCGAGCTGCGGGCGCGCATTGCCGACCGCAATGTCAAGCTGACGATCTCTGCCAAGGCACGCGCTCATCTGGCTGAAAAGGGATACGACCCTATTTTCGGGGCGCGGCCGCTCGGGCGGCTGATCCAGGCGGAAGTCAGTGATGTGATTGCCGATGAAATCCTTTTCGGACGTCTCAGCAAAGGGGGGCGGGTCTCCATCGGTTTCAAGGCGGGGCGCCTGACCTTCAACTATCGTTCCTGAGTCGTGCCCGGAAGTGTCTCGCGATCGCAGCGAAACACTTCCGGGTCTGCCTGACCTCTTTCCCCGGTTTCTCCGTGCCGATCTATCAGCTGATTCCCGAGCCGGTTTTTCCGCCGCCACAGATGGCCGATGACAACGGCCTGCTGGCCGTGGGCGGCGATCTCTCGCCGCAGCGGCTTCTGCTGGCCTACTCGATGGGCATTTTCCCCTGGTTCAATGAGGGGGACCCGATCCTGTGGTGGTCTCCCGATCCGCGTTTTATTCTCGAACTCGACCGCCTTCACGTCTCGCGCAGTCTTGCCAGAGTGCTGCGCCGTGGCTCCTTTGAGGTGACCTTCGACCGGAACTTTGCCGGGGTGATCGACGCCTGCGCGGATCTGCGCCTGCAGAGCGGCGAGGGGACATGGATCACGCCCCAGCTGCGTGACAGCTATGTGCAGCTGCATGACATGGGTTTTGCCCACTCGGTGGAGGTCTGGCGGGCGGATGACCTGGTGGGCGGCCTTTACGGCGTCTCTCTGGGCCGTTGCTTTTTCGGCGAATCCATGTTCCACCGCGCCTCCAATGCCTCCAAAGTGGCTCTGGCGGAACTGGTCCGGCGGCTGCGACACCTTGAATTCGAGCTGCTTGACTGCCAGATGCCCAACGATCATCTGCGCTCTCTGGGGGCACAGGGCATTCCAAGGGACGAATTCCTTCAGCGTCTGCGCCGCGGCGGCGTCATGCCATCCACCCACCCCGATCCCGGCCCCTTTCGGTTAGACTGAAGTTTCCGATAGAAGCTGCGCTTTCATCTCTTCAGAACGCGCAGACCAGTCCTCCGCCAGACGTTCCCGCAGAAAAGCGGCCAGCAGGCTGTCGAAGAGCTGCATCCCTTCTTCCAGTACATGCATCTTCTCGAGAAAAACGGCTTCGTGCTCACTTTTCTCGTCGGTGATTTCGTCCTTTTCCAGTTTCACGGCAGGCCCCTTGAAGGAGCCGAAGTAAAACGGCTCGCTTTTCAGGTTGGTTTTCCATTCGTTTTCCATTTTTTCGAAATGGATGGTGGCTTCGCTGATGGCCTTGCCGCGAGCCAGGGCGGCGCGCACTTCGGAAAAATTTTCCTGAGGGCCGGCTACAGTGATCTTCTGGGGGCCGTGGTCGCCAAGCCCCGTCAGGACCAGCCGGTTGTCGAGAAAGGCGGTGAAAAGCTCATCGCGCACCGCGGGGCCGTCCTGGTTGACCTTGAACCGGTCGCGGCCTTCGACAGTGGCGTACAGCAGCCAGTACAGAAAATCCTGGCCCAGCCAGGCGTTGGCTTCGGTCATTTCGACAACCGCATCTGTGGCGGCCTGGTTAAGGTCTTCGAGGGTGTCCTGTAGATCAGGATTGACCACCGAACGGGCGTGGGCGAACGGGTGGCGGGCCACAAGCCGCAGTTCGGGAAACGTCTGGCGGAAGAGTCCCTCGAATGCTTCGATGGCGCGGCTGGAGGTGCCGGTGAAAAACAGCAGTCCCCGTTCAACGTTCCAGGCGATATCGAAGGTGGAAGGTGTCGGCAGAGTCCTGGCCAGCAGGGAGTTGTGCACCGACTCGCGCAGTTCCTCGCGCTTCTGCTTGGGAACTCGCAGCAGGGTGGGGTGCGAGGAGAGAAACTCCGCCTCGGCCTCCTTCAGGCGACGCCTCAGCAGGGCGGACGGCACGCGGCGCCGGTCCTGGCGCAGGGTGAAGCACAGGTAGGGCGAGCGGAAAAAATCGCGCGGGTCGGTGAAGTCGGCATTCATCGGGTCGTCGATGGTGGCCCAGCCAATGGCGGATTCCTCCGTCGAGTTGTCGATGGAGGCAAAAGCATTTGCTTCAAGCAGCGGGCGCGCCCATTCGGCGGAGTCGCCCGTTTCAGGAATTTCCAGTACCTGGTATTGCACGAGATTGACGCTGTTGGCAGTAATTCCCATGAAGAAGAACCTCCGGAAGTCAGGTGGATAAAAGATGTCAGGGTGGTTATAAGTGCGGATGGGCCGAGAGTGGATGTAAATAAGGGGCCCGCCAGAACAGGGTCAGGTCAGGACGCGCTGCGTCGCGGGCCGGCGTGCAGGTGAACCCGAGCGTTGTGGCCGTGCATCTGCTGCACCAGGGCATCGAGTTCTTCAGCGCTCAAATAGCCCTGCTGCACGAAATACTGCCCCAGTTTCTGATGGCGGCTGCGCTGGTGAAACAGCAGGGTGCGCACTTGAAAGGGGGTGAGTAGCCCCATCTCCACAGCCTTTTCGCCGAAGCGGCGGCAGTGCCTGCTGCGGTGCAGCATGATGCGCCGGATGGTCTGCTCGTCGAGCCAGCCCCATCGGCGGGCGGTCTCTCCCACGGGCGGGCGTTGGCGGCGCTGCCACACCAGCGCTTCTATCAGCGCGTGATAGCCGATGGCCCCGGCCGCGTAGAGATAAGAGCCGATTTCATAGGCGCGCGACGGAATCGGCCCACTGCCGCTGTGCGCAGGCTTCTCGCGGTGCGGGTGAGCATGGGGAGGCGGTTGTTCCCTCTGGTGCGACGTTCTGCTGGTGCTGAATTTCAAGCCCGCCTGGTCACGTTGGGCCAGAAAGGAGCGAACCAGATCGTAGGCGTGATGCACGGCATGAAAGTGCTCGGCCTGCAGCTTCTGGATCCGCTGTTCGCCTGGAAAACGGTCAGGGTGGGTCTCCTTTGCGCGCTGGCGATAGGCCGCCCTGACACCGTCGGGCTGAAGATACCCCAGAAAATGACGATCCAGCCAGACATCGGGCCCGAACAGGGTGCGGCAGGCCTTGAGAACCTCATTTTCATGAAGGCTGGCGGTCATCGTTCCTCCGGTAGCGTGTTCCTGTGATGGATTCCATGGATTCGCCCGTTTATACACCAACCACAGTGAAAGGACAAGCGGCGATACTGAGAGACGGAGGTGCTGCGAATTCAGGATCAGGAGGGCGGCAATGTGCAGCTCTAAGGGGGTTCTCCTGTAGCTGGTCCCGGCGCGCCTGTTCGACGAAACGGGTGCTCCGCCGGTTTACTGATGATGGCACTGCTCGCAGTTGCCGGCTACCGAGAATGCGGTCGAATCATCATGGCAGGCCCCACAGGATTCCCCTTTTTTCATGCTTTCCATGCTGACCGCAGGATTGTCGGGTTGGGGCAGGAACAGATCGGGGTGGCATTCAACGCATCCGTATAGGAAGGTGTGTTCGTCATGGCTGAATGTGACATCTTCAAAATCCGGGATTTCAAAGGAAACATCCCGGGTGGGGTGGCAGGGGCTGCAATTGCCGCTCACTCCGAACGCTTCACGGCCATTGTGGCAGGCGCCGCAACTTTTGCCCTCCGCCATATCCGCCATGGTAAAGGTGGGATTTTTTTCGGGCTGAATGTGAAAGATGTCGTTGTGACAGATGACGCAGTTATTGCCCAGCACTTCGATGTGGCGATAATGGCTGAAGCGGACGGAGCCGGTTTCGGCTACTGGTATAAGCACCTCATCGGCGATGCGTTTTGCCGAGGTGTCGAAGGGTGATAACAGAATGACCGCGCAGAGCGCGACCGAATACCATTTTTTCATGTCAGGTCCTCCTGATGCATGCCGGAACCGAAGGGTGAATGTGTACAGGTCGAAAAGAGTCCGCTGCTGCAGGCACAGGGGGTTCCATTACGGTTCACGGCTAAATCGGCGGATAATTTACCGGAAAAGGGGGTGGTCATGCAATCACTGATCGTTGTCTGCTTTTCGGGCCCGGCTCAAGGCCGCCAATCCGAGGCGGCCGGTCAGGTCGTCGACGAACTGATGCGCGACTCGCCCTGAGCGTGACCCGCGGGACAGCGCCCAGCGGAGAGCTTCCTGTGAGAGGTCTTCATCGCTGATGTTCAACTCTCTCTCGCGGGCCAGGTGACGAACGATGTCGAGATAGTGCGGCTGATCGACGGGATAGAAACCAAGCGTTATGCCGAAGCGGTCGGAGAGGGAGAGCTTTTCCGCCACGGCCTCCTCCGGATGAATCTCGACTGAATCGGCGTTGTTATCCAGGCGTTCCGGCATCAGGTGGCGGCGGTTGGCGGTGGCGTAGATCAGCATATTGGGCGGCGGCGCCTCCAATCCTCCCTGCAGCAGGGTTTTAAGTTCACGATAGCCGGGCTCGTTCTCATCGAAGGAGAGGTCGTCGCAGAACAGGATGAAGCGGTAGGGCTGGCTTCGCAGCAGGCGCGTGATGGCTGGCAGATGGTAGAGTTCTTCCTTGTGGACTTCGATCATGCGCAGCCCCTGTTCGGCAAAAACCGGCAGCAGGCTTTTGACCGCGGAGGACTTGCCGGTGCCGCGCTCGCCCCACAGCAGGATGTTGTTGGCGGGCAGTCCCGCCACGAACTGGTGGGTATTGCGGTGCAGGCGTTCGAGGTGGTCGTCGAGGCCGAGCAACTGCTCGCGCTGCACCACGTCCGGATGCTCAAGGGCTTCGAGCTGTCCATCATGGTTCCAGCGGAAGGCGACGGCTGTTCGGAACATCTGCGGATCGGCTTCGATGTCGTCAGAGAGTTTGCGGGTGAGGAATTCTTCCGTCAGGTCCATCAGCCGATCGATGCGTTCGATCAGAAAATCCCAGTCGAGATTGATTGAATGCAGATTCATCATGCGTGATATTTCTCCTTGGTCCAACTCGGATGCTCCACTCAATCTACAGGATATGGGCGTCATGGTAAAGTTCATCCTTTTTGTAGATGTGCCGAGTGGGGGCGCAACTCCCATGACAGGGGACGCTTTTCGCCATCCCTGCTGCCAGGCATCCTGGGTGTCCCCATGCTTACCTTACCCTTGACTCTATAGATTTTTCTGCGCCTTTCTTTGTCCTGCTCTCCGCCTCTGCGTTGAAAGGTTGTGGATTTTTTGTTGCATTCTGTTGGTATGCTGGGTATCCTCAAACTTTACGAAGGATGGTGAAGTGAATAATGCTGCCGTCCGACACCAGAATGCAAGGAAAGCGGGGTGATTCGGTGGAGATCACGGTTCTCGACAACAACGTCGACAAGGCGATCAAGGTGCTCAAGCGCAAGCTGCAGCAGGAAGGCCTT
>JAXHUR010000033.1:0-32939 GCA_034189505.1 Thermodesulfobacteriota bacterium
GGGAAAGCCGCGCCATCATCGCGAGCGGAGATTGTTGTGTTTTGCGTGAATCTGACGAGGGCTATGGCGAGGATTTTCCAGCTAAAAATCAGCCTATAGTAGAGAAAAACACATATTTTTGAGTACAAAGATTAAGGATGTCAGTCAGTTGTGTTGGTCCGACCCTCTTTTTCGCCTTTGCAAAAGAAATCGGTCTTAAAAACGAATATGAATCAATGTATGGAATTTATTCTAAGTATGTGCACGCCTCTGCTTGGTTTGTGTTGCGAAAACGAGATCATATCGACTTACCAATGTATAGAATGCCAATGCAAATCCACACCCAGCTATATGCTGGTGACACTTTGAAGCGATTAGAAGAATTAAATGGGGCACCGAACCAGGGCATTAAGAGCGACGGCAAAAAGCCGCCGTGCCTTATGCCCGCCGTTCTACCTATTGGTTCTTGACAAACAACATAGCTGTTGTACAATTGTCACATAAACAAGTGTTGGGGGTAAGCAGTGGAAATCGTCATAGACACTTCTGCATTAATTTCGGTAATTGTTGGTGAGCCAGAACGCAAAAGGATCATCGAAGTCACAACAGGAAACACGCTCATAGGGCCAGGCTCTATTCCATGGGAAATTGGCAACGCCTTTTCAGCAATGTTTAAACAAAAAAGGCTGACACTGACAGAGGCTGAAAAAGGATTAACAATCTTTAACGGCATCCCCATCCGGTATATTGATCCAGATTTTGTCAAGGCATTAAAATTATCCAAACAGGCCAATATTTACGCATATGATGCCTATTTTTTGGATTGTGCCATCAGATATAAGGCTCCGTTATTGACATTGGATAGAAAACTGATCGCATCTGCCCGAAATTTTAACGTTGCAACTCTGGAGGTTTAAAATGCAGGTTTTTACATATTCTGAAGCAAGACAAAAACTTGCCATGATTCTTGACCAGGCAGAAAACAAGGGAAAAGTACTAATCCGAAGAAAGGACGGCAGAACCTTTGCGCTGGTTCCTGAAAAAATCGCTTCTTCCCCTTTGGATGTGCCTTCTATTAGAGCAAAAATTAGCACAAAAGAAATAGTGGATATTATTCGGGAAGGAAGGGAGAGGTAGAACAAGGCAAATGCACTCGGACGGCAAAAAGCGCCGCTCGTTCCTCACGCTGCTTTTTGCCGCCGGTGATTTGCAACGTTCGGAAGCTATAATTTGATTGGATTTTGACAAATGAAAACAACACAATATTTTGATTATACAAGAAAACGCCCGGATCGCGCTCAGATTAAGGAGGATTGGATCAAGAAAGTTATTGAGAAACCCGCAAAAATTGAAGTACAATCCGATGGAAGGATCAGAAAGTGGGCCAGAATATCAGAAGTTGGAAAATATTTGCGGGTTATCCTGCTTGATGATGGCGAAACAGTGCATAACGCATTTTTTGATAGGTCTTTTAAGGAGGAATGAGACATGAAGGTGAAATATTTTTCAGACTCGGATACAGCTCACATAGAATTCACAGACAAGGCTGCCCAGGAGACAAAAGAAATAAGCGAAAATATATATATAGACGTTGATGGAAAAGGTAACATAGTCAGCATGACTATTGAACATGCAAAAGATAATGCCGGGCTTTGGGAATTCTCCTACCAGGAAATGTCTCGTCATACAGCATAGAAATGCCGAACCACACCATGCACTGGATTCGCAGGGGCGGGCGATTGTGGCCCGAGTATAGTTTGGTGTTAACGAGCCACTGGCGAAGTCTTCATTCCCTGCTCTCCAGTGATGGTGGGCGTTACATCGGGATGATCATGAATTATGTCTTAGGGGTCAGGCTTGACAAATGGGCAAACCCCTGTAGGATTGCGTTATGCCCAGAAAACCTCGCATTCATTTTCCAGGTGCTGTCTACCACGTCATCCTTCGCGGAAACGATGGCCAGGACACTTTTTTCGATGAGGCGGATCGTTCCCGCTTTTTCTTTCTGCTTCAAGGCGGCACTGAGCGATTCCGGCACAGCATCCATGCCTTCTGCCTGATGAGTAATCACATTCATCTTGCCGTACAGGTCAAGGAAATACCTCTTTCCCGCATCATGCAAAATCTCGGCTTTAGATATACGCAGTATTTTAACAGGCGATATAAAAAAACTGGCCATCTTTTTCAAGGACGCTACAAGGCGTTGCTGATCGATGCGGACAATTATCTGCTCGAACTGATGCGCTACATTCATCTCAACCCTAATCGAGCCGGTATGGTAACGCGCCCTGAGAGCTATCCATGGTCGAGTCATCGTGCTTATCTTGGCCGGGAAAAACTCCCCTGGCTGACCACCGACTGGATCCTCGGTCAATTTGCCAACGCAGAACGCTACCAAAGCTTTATTGAAGATGGTGTGAAAGAGGGGTATCGTAAAGAATTCCATGTGGGTTCATTTGAGGGAAGGGCACTGGGAGACGACAGGTTTATCGGAGAGGCATTGTTTCAAGCCGAAGAGCCCGCGCGGGAGAATTTGTCTCTTGACGCACTTATCGAATCTGTATGCCGCGCTTATGGTTTGAGCAAAGCAGAGCTTGCCAGTCGCAGCCGAGTGCGTCAGATCTCGGAAGCGCGTGCCATGGCGGCTTTGTTTGTGCGGGAAACTGAGATGTTGATGATGGTCGATCTGGGAAGGGAGATCAAGCAGGATGTGTCGAGTTTGAGCCAGGCGGCCCGAAGGCTTGAGATGCGGATCGAAAGTGATTCACACTTGGAGAAGCGCTTTAGAGAGATTCAGAGCAGGATTTCAAATCCCCAATTGTCAAGCCTGACCCCATCAGGCTCGTTAGTATCGAGAAATTAATGCGTGTTGTTGTGTTTTGGTTTTAACGAGGGAGGACATGATAAAAACGATCATTGTCGTTGGTTGAAAAATACCGGGAGCCGCCGCGGGTTTATGCCTGTTGGCGGCTTTTATTGAAAGGCTTTTAGTCATGAGTTGTGCCAGGATTGAAGAGTTTAAGATTGATGCGCCCGGCGGGAAGATCTATGCGAAACGCTGGGTGCCTGAAATCGAAACCCACAATTTACCCGTTATTTTGCTTCATGATTCATTGGGTAGTGTTGATTTGTGGAGGGATTTTCCAAAACAGTTGGCTGAGTCGCTTTCCCGAACTGTGGTGGCGTATGATCGGTTGGGATTTGGAAAATCGGATGAGCGAAGTTCGCTACCTTCCGTAGAGTTTATCGAAGAAGAGGCAATAAAGTATTTCCCGGCGATAAAGGGTCAATTGTCAATCGGTAGTTATGTTATTTTGGGTCATAGCGTAGGTGGAGCAATGGCCGTCAATATTGCTTCAAGAGATGCTGATTGTCAGGCCGTAATTACTGTTTCGGCGCAAGCCTTTGTTGAAAGTCTAACAGTCGAAGGAATACAGCAAGCAAAGCGGTCGTTTGAGCAGCCTGGGCAGATCGAACGTTTGGAAAAGTGGCATGGCGAAAAAGCGAAATGGGTTCTGCACGCCTGGACTGACGTGTGGTTGTCGGATGAGTTTAAAGACTGGAGTCTTGAGCCCGCCATTCACGGCGTGAGATGCCCAGTTCTTGCCATTCATGGTGATGCTGATGAGTATGGGTCTACGGAATTTCCGAAATTTATAGCAAATAATTCCAGCGGGCCGGGAGAAATGCTGATTATCGAGAGTTGTGGGCACATGCCACATAAAGAAAAGCCGCAGGAGGTTATTGATGCATTACGAAGGTTTCTGGGTGGTCTTTCGGTGTGCGGGGTCTGACCCACCCAAGTGCCTGAATAAAGGTCAAAAAGTATCGATTTTATACCCTGTTCTGGGTCTTAAACGGCCCATTTTTGCTATGAAATAAAGTGTCTAAGAGCAGGAGAGGAAATGCCGCGCGCATGCCGCTACTTTTTGCCAGGGCACGTCTGGCACATCACACATCGCTGTCATAAAAAAGAATTTCTGCTCAAATTTGCCCGGGATCGCCGGGCATGGGTCAGGTGGCTGTTTGAGGCCAAAAAACGCTATGGGCTCTGTATTCTCAACTATATGGCCACTTCCAATCATATCCATTTACTGGTTCAGGATGGTGGACGCGGAGAAATTGCCCAAAGCATGCAGCTGGTTGCCGGGCGGGTTGCGCAGGGATTCAATCAGAGCTTATTATTGACCATTATTCGAAGGGTAGTGCCTGATGCATCGTATTATTATTCTCCAGCTTTTCCTGGTTCTGTTGTTCCCCCTCTTTGTCGGCTGTCAGCCTGATCTGAAGGCGCTTCCCGAAGACGCAGTCATCCTTGCTTTTGGTGATGATTATACTTACGGCACCGGCGCCGAAAAAGGAGCAGGATACCCCGCGGTTCTCGAGCGACTGATAGACCGCAAAGTGGTCAACGCCGGGGTGCCTGGGGAGACCACTGCCGAGGGGCTCGAACGGCTGCCCGGTGTTCTCGAAGAGGTGCGTCCCGACCTGGTGATCCTTTGCCATGGCGGCGAGGACATGAGGCGGGGTATCAAGGTGAAGAAACTCATCGCTAATCTCAAAGCGATGATCCGGCTTATCAAGGAAGCCGATGCCGAGGTTCTTTTGATCGCCGTTCCTCCGCCGGCACATTTTCTCCAGCCGGCAACGTTCTATTCAGAGATTTCCCGCGAAATGGACGTCCAGATCGAGATCAACTCCCTGACCAATATCCTCTCTCGGGAGGAGTTGAGCACGGAAGAGACCTACCCCAACGACGAAGGATACGTCGATCTGGCCAAGGCGATTTCCAAGCGCCTCAAAACGACTCCGTTAAGGTGACGGGTGCGTCACCTATGCGTTCGGCTTTTTTAGAAAATTGTGGAATGGTAACGATCATCCAACACCGTGAGCAAGCAAAGATTCAGGTTCTGAAACGGCTCTTTTAGGGGAGATATTTACTTTCTCTTTGGTGAGCGCCGCGTGCGCTGGGGTTTCCCCTGAGCCGACTCATCGACAGGCCCCGTGTTTTTTTTGGGACGCGCCGGTTTGATGCGGATGCAGCGATCGACCAGGCGGGCACCGTCGAGCATGTTGAGTGCATCCCGGGCTTCGTCTGCAGTGCTCATGCACACAAAAGCGCAGCCCTTGAACCGCCCCGAGACACGATCGTTGATCAGGTGAACCGAACGCAACGTCCCGCAGATCGCAAAAAGTTTCTGCAGGTCGTTTTCTGTGGCGTTGAAGGAGATGTCGGACACGAAAAGATCTTTTTTTGTTGAAATGTCATTCATTTAGAGTCGCTTTCCTGCTCTCCATCCGTCTGGTCGCTTTCTGCGTCGTCAGGATTTTCAGTGTCTGGAAGCTTGCGCAGCCGCTTTTCCTCTTTTTTGGCTTTTTTCGCCAGTTCTTTTTTTCGCTTTTCGAAATTGTAATTAGGTTTTTTGGCCATGAGACTCTTTCAGTAAAAGGGTTACAGTGACAATTCGGCGTGTCCCTGGTGGAGTTGTTCGCGCATGCGGGTGATTTCGGGGTTGTCGAGATATTCCTCGAAATTCATCAGCCGGTCGACGTTGCCGCCGATCAGTCCATAACAGTTGCCGGGGGTGAACTTGCTGTTAACGTCTTTGAAGATCACCCTCCCGCCGTAGGCGAGAGAGATATTTGATGCACTGATCATTACGTGGGAAAGTCCTTTTTCAGAGAAAAAAAACCGCAGAGATCACCCCCTGCGGTTCGTGGATTGATTACTCTCTTGTACCACCTTTCTCCTGCTGGGGACAATCCCCTTATTTCATTTTGCCTCTTGGCTGGTGCAGGCCGGTGAGGCTGAACTCACCGAGTTTCGCCGTCATACGGTAGGTTTTGTCTTCCAGTTCTACAATCTGATTCCCAGCCTCACCGCGCGCGAGAACGTTGCCATTGTTCCCGACATTGCTCGCGACCCCATGACGCCCGAGGAGACGTTAAGTCTTGTCGGACTCAGCGAACGGCTTGATCACTTTCCGGCACGGCTGCAGAGGGTCGAGATCGGGAAGCGTGGTGGACGTTTTGCCCAGGTTTTCGGCGGATTGCACGCGGGCGATGAGGTCATCGTCCATCCGGGTTAGGGCGCAGATCCCTGTTTTTCGGGCCAGGGAATCGGAACTATGACAATAGAGGGGGAAGGTTATTCGATTCCGAAGCGTTTCATCTTGCGCCACAGGGTGCTCTTGTTGATGCCGAGCAGATCGGCGGCTTCGCCTTTTCGGCCACCGCACTGGGCGAGCACCTGGAGGATGTGGTTTTTCTCCGCCTCTTCCATGGCGAGGGGCTTGCCGTCGGAGGTTTGGGCCGGTACGGGCGTCATGCCGCCGAGGAGCAGGGTGTCGGCGCAAAGGGCGTCACCTGTGGCCAGGATCATGGCGCGCTCGATGATGTTTTCCAGTTCGCGCACGTTGCCCGGGAAGCTGTAGCCCTGCAGGCGGGCCAGCCCTTCTGGGTTGATGCCCTGCACCCTGGGGTTGATATACCGGTATTTTTCGAGAAAGTGCCGGGCCAGCAGGGGGATGTCCTCGCACCGTTCCCGTAGAGGGGGGATGTGCAGGGTCACAACGCTGAGACGGTAGTAGAGGTCGCTGCGGAAAAGGTCGCTGCGGGCGGCTTCGGCCAAGTCGATGTTGGCGGCGGCGATGAGCCGCACGTCGACGGGAACGGGACGGCTGCTGCCGACGGGATGGACGAGGCGCTCCTGTAGAACACGCAGCAGCTTGACCTGAAAATTGGCATTGGTGGTGCCGATCTCGTCAAGGAGCAGGGTGCCTTTATCGGCCAGCTCAAAGTAGCCGCTGCGTTTTGAGGTGGCCCCGGTGAAAGCCCCTTTTTCGTGGCCGAAGAGTTCACTTTCCAACACCCCTTCTGCGAGGGCGCCGCAGTTGACGGGTACGAAGGCGCCGGCGGAACGGGGGCTCTGCCGGTGAATGAAGCGGGCCAGCACTTCCTTGCCGACCCCTGTTTCCCCCTGAATGAGGACGTTGCTGTCCGTCATCGCCACCCTGCGCGCCAGCTCCAAAAGCTCTTCCATCCTTGGGTTGCCGGTCAGGGGGGTCTCCTGCTCACGGCCGCGCTGCCGTTCCTGCTGCAGGCGGTCGACCTGGGTCTCCAGGGTCCGCTCCTTGAGGGCGCGGGCGATGCGCAGCTGGACATCGTCGGGTTCGAAAGGCTTTGCGATGTAGTCGTAGGCACCTTTCTTGACAGCAGCCACGGCGTTGTCCAGGGAGGAAAAGCCGGTGATGATGAAGACGATAATGGCCGGGTCGATTTCGTGAGCCTTGGCCATAAGTTCGAAGCCGTTGATCCTGGGCATTTTGAGGTCGGTGAACAGCAGATCTGTCCCGTGGCTGCGGAGATGCTGCAGCCCCTCTTCGCTGCTTGTATAGCTGCTGACCTGGTAGTCCTTCTTGAGCATGCGTTCAAGGATGCGGCAGGTCAGCGGGTCATCATCGACAACCAGAATGCGGATTTTTCCACTCATCGTCAGTAGACTCCTTTAGGAAGCCGCAAGGTGAACGTTGCTCCTTGCCCCGGCGGCGATTCCACCTCGATCGTCCCTCCCTGGCTCTGCACGATACCGTAGCTCACAGACAAACCAAGCCCCGTGCCTTTACCCACTTCCTTGGTAGTAAAGAAGGGATCGAAGATCTTGCGCAGGTTCTCAGGGGGGATGCCATCCCCCTCATCGCGGATACGCACCGCGAGCCGCTGCTCCTCGTCGGCGCAGGTGATATGCACCGTGCCACCGTCGGGCATGGCGTCAAAGGCGTTGAGCAGGAGATTGACAAAAACCTGCTGGATCTGGTGGCCGTCCACGCGCACATAGGGCAGGGCGGGATCGGGGGAAAAGTCGATGCGGATATCCTCCTTTTCCTGGCGGATGCGGACCAGCCTCAGAGCCTCTTCAAGCAAAGTGTTGATGTCCTGCAGGGCCAGGCTGGGATGCTGCTTGCGGGCGAAGCTGAGCAGACCACTGAGGATGCGGCTGCACTTGGCCGTCTGATCGGTGATGTCAGCCAGATCCTGGCGCAGGGCGGCCGTGTCAAGGTCGCCGCCGTCGAGCTCTTTCCCTGCCAGGCTGGCCAGAGCCTGGATGTTGCCGAGAGGGGTGTTGAGCTCATGAGCCAGTCCTGCGGCCATCTCTCCGACCGAGGCGAGTTTCTCGGTGTGGCAGATCTGCTGCTCGACGTGGGCCTGTTCTTTCAGATTGCTCTGCAGAGTATCGGCCATGCGGTTGATTTCATCGGCCAGAAAACCGACCTCGTCACGGCTGCCGATGCGGATGCGGTAACCTAAGTCCATGCTCAGGCGGTGAGTGCCGTCGATGACTGCCTGGAGAGGGCGGGTCAGAGTGCGGGCGAAGAATCCTGCGGCCACGACAGTGAAAAGAAGGACTGCGAAGGTGGAGAGCAAGATGCGCTGCTTCAGGTTCGCCAGCGGGGCGAGGAAGAAGTCGCGGCTGGCGTTGATAACCAGCACCCAGCCATGGCGGGAGTCATTATAGGGGGAATAGAAGCGGTGGGCGAGGATGTCCCCCGTGTCGGGGTGGAAGCTCACCCCCTGAGGCTGAGACATCCAGGCGGAGGTTAATTCATCAGGAAATTGCTGAAAGGCCGTGATCTCGCTTCCTGTCTGGTTGCCAAATTCGCAGGTCCTGTCCTGGTGGAAAAGGTAGATGCCGTTGCGTGATGGCTGATTGAGGTTGCGTTCGACCAGAAACGCGGCCCCTTCTTCAGGCGATATCAGCTGATTGATGAGTCTTCCGGCGGTCTCACCCCAGACATTGATGATGAGCGCGCCCGCGCGGCGGCCATCTTCCAGAAACAGGGGGGTGGAGAAGCGCACCATTGCCGGGCACCAGTATTCCTCGCCTTCGACCTTCCCGCGCTCCATGTTGGACGTCCAAATCTCTCCCTGCTCCAGCACCATGGTCCCTTGAAAGAAATCCCGGTTCTTGAGCGACTCCACCAGGGGGAGGCTTTGTTCGGCAGGGAGCGTTTCCCGCCTTGGGATGACGACACCCTCCCGCACCTTGACCAGGACGTTTCCCTCCTCATCGAGAAGGCGGATGGCCTGGATGCTGGGGTCGAGCTGCTGGAAATCGAGGAAACTTTCTTCCAGCCGACTGAGCACCTGGGGCAAGGCCGTGACCTCGCCGCCGGTGCGCCAACTCAGGTAGTCTCTTACATTCTGGGTGGCGGCGATGGTCATGAGAGTGGTTTTGGAATGCCTGACCAGTTGCTGCAGGCTCTGGACGGAGTGGTCGGCGAGTTCCTCGATCTCGCGGGTACTGTTGCCGCGCAGGATGTTGGCGGTGGCGGTGAGGGTGAGCACCGTAAAAATCAGCAGGGAAGGGATCGACAGGCCGAGCATGGCCAGTAGTGTCTTGCGGCTGATGGTCAGTCTTTTCATGGAGAAGCCTCGCAGGGGGGGCTGTCGGAGGAGTCTGAGTGCACATTGCAAAAAGCAATGTCATGCTGCATCAAATGCAATGCAAAATGCAATATTTAAATCCGCCTGGTGACGTTGTTCCATGTAAAACCTATAAAAAACAACTTGTTGAAAATTCACCTCTGGCTGGCACATCTCCTGAAAGAGGACAAGAGCCAAAGGAATCATCCGGAGATTCCTGGAGGCTGGATAAAAAACGAAACATCACGATTGAGTTCCATTAAATGCTGATCGACAGGGAAAGGAGGCTCCTGTGTCCAATGTCAGAAGAAATTTTGTGAAACGCCTGGGGGCAGTGGTGGCTGCCGCCGCCGCGACTCTGGCTTCCGCCAGTCCGGCAAAGGCATTTTCAAGCCGCAACCCGGGGCGCGACGCCAAGGACCCCCGATACGTGGGACAGGAAGGCAAGCGCTGGGGGATGGTCATGGACCTCTCCAAGTGCATCGGTTGCCAGGCCTGCACCGCCGCCTGCAAGGCGGAGAACACGATCCCTGACCGGGTCTTTCGCACCTGGGTGCCGGAATACGAACTCGGGCGTTATCCGCGGGTACGCAAGGCTTTTCTGCCGCAGCTGTGCAATCATTGCGAAAAGCCCTCCTGCGTTTCGGTCTGCCCGACCGGCGCCACCTTTGCCCGTGAGGATGGAGTCGTTGTGGTCGACAGCGGGATCTGCTGGGGGTGTGGCTACTGCCTCAATGCCTGTCCTTACGACAAGCGCTATTTCAATCCCCTGACCCAGGTGGCTGACAAGTGCACTTATTGCGCCCACCGCATCGACGAGGGGCTGCTCCCCGCCTGCGTCGAAACCTGTGTCGGCGGCGCCCGGATCTTCGGTGATCTCAACGATCCCAAGAGCGAGGTGTCCCGTCTGGTCTCCGGCGCCCCGAGCACAGTGCTCAACCCAGCTTCAGGCACCCGTCCCCAGACCTATTACCGGGGGCTGGCCGGCGAGTTGCAGGCGCAACCGTCAGGACCACCCATTCTTGATGATCTGGCCCGTAAGCGCGACGGTCTGCCCGCCGCCGAGTGGACGACCAAGGCTTAAGGAGGCATACCATGGATATGATGCAGACCGTCCATACTCTTACATCGATCACCCCGGCCAGACCCTGGGGACTTGATATTCCCAACTACTTCTGGTTTACCGGCAGCAGCGCCGCCGCCTTCATTGTGTCGAGCTTCGCCCATGTCTTCGGCATGAAGAAGTTCAAACCCATTGCCGGCTTTTCTCTGCTGGTCGCCTTTGTGCTGCTGGTCGCGGCTCCTCTTAACCTCATCGATGATCTCCGTCAGCCCGGACGGATGATCAACTTCTTTCTTTACGGATGGGAGAATTTCGGCACTTCTCCCATGAAATGGGGGGTGCTGCTGCTGGCGGCCTATCCTGTTCTCATTCTGGCTGAAGCCCTGGTGCTCTACCGGCCTTTTCTGGTGCGGCGCCTGCAGGATGCGAACAGCGGGGTCACGCGCGCTTTCTACAAAGGGCTGACCCTGAGCCGCACCGACCTCTCGGAGGAGGCGTTGCACAAAGATGAGCGGCTCGGCTTTATTCTCGGTGCTGTCGGCATTCCCCTGGCTCTCTGCGTGCATGGCTACACCGGCTATATTCTTGGCGTCGTTCACTCCAGCCCGCTATGGCATACGCCGCTGATGCCGATTCTTTTCCTCGCTTCAGCCATGGTTTCGGGCACCGGGCTTCTGCTGGTGATTCTGCCGGTGGCGCAACGCTTCTTTACCACGACGGGGCGCGTCGACAAGGAGGTGATGACCGCCCTGGCCCGTCTGCTCGGCTGGTCGATTGTCATCGACCTGGTTGTGCGGTTCTTCTGGCTGACCTTTGCCGTCGCTTTCAACAGCGGTGAACGCTACCGGTTGATGGACTTTTTCGGGCACCACTTTCACGAGATCCTCTGGGTCGATTATGTTCTTTGTCTGCTGATCCCCATGATCATCGCCTTTTCCAGCCTCGGCCGGCGGCTGCCCTGGCAGTTCGCCATCGGCCTTGTGGCGGCGGTGGGCGTCTGGTTGTTCCGCTGGAACACGGTTATCGGCGGGCAGACGATCGGCAAGACGACGGCGGGTCTGCTTAGTTACCATCCTCATCTCTTCGGCGCGGGCAGCATCGGCGCGGTGATGGCAAACTGGCTGCTTTTCGTGGCCCTTCTGTGCGCTGTCCTGCTGGTTTTCCCCTGGGATGAAGAGATGGATCGCCATTATGGAAAGGAGTTGAAGTCATGAAACAGAGTCGACGGAAATTTCTCAAGATTACCGGGCTGGCCACGGCGGCCGGAGCCGCCGTGGGTTATAGCGATACCCTGACTGCAGCCGCGCGTCTGCGCCGGCGGGGAAATCCGGCGCCTGATGCCATCTATGGCAATGCTCCCGCTCCCGAAGCCCGCATCAATGATTCCGGCCAGGTGGTGCCAAATGCGGATTTCACCGTGGCCAGCACCGTGTGCATCGGATGCACGACCCACTGCGGCGTGCGGGTCAAAGTGGAGAACCAAAGCGGTACGGTGGTACGGGCAGCCGGCAACCCCTATCACCCTCTGTCCAGCGACCCCTGGCTCCCCTATGAGACCCCCCTGCGCGAAAGTCTGCGCTGGACCTCGAACCATGACGAAAGCGGTCTGGAAAACCGCTCGACGGCTTGTGCCCGCGGCAACGTTGTTTTCGACAAGATCCACGACAGGTTCCGGGTGCTCACGCCGCTTAAGCGGGCAGGCAAACGCGGCGAGGACAAGTGGATCCCTATTTCACCGGAACAGCTGATTGCGGAAGTTGTCAACGGCGGAGATCTTTTCGGCGAGGGGCATGTGGACGGTCTGGCGGCGATTCGTGACCTGAAGACCCACATCGACCCGGACAATCCCGAATACGGGACCCGCGCCAACCAGCTGGGCATCCTGGGAACCGCAGACGAAGGTCGCAAGGATTTCATGGTGTTCCGCTTTTTGCAGGCATTTGGCAGCAAGAACTACTCGGGGCATTCTTCCATCTGCGGGCTCTCCATGCGGGCAGGCAATGCGGCTTTTCTCAGCGATTTCAAAAAGTACCCTCATCTCAAGCCAGACTTCGAGAACTGCGAGTTCCTCATCAATTTCGGAACCTCCCCCGGGCAGGCCGGCAACCCCTTCAAGCGCCAGGGCAAGCTGTTGGCCAGGGCCCGCAGTGAAGGCAACCTGCGTTACGTTACGGTGACTCCTATGCTCACCAACAGCGACAGTATCGCCGCTGGTGACCGCTCTCGCTGGATGCCGATCCGTCCGGGTGGCGACCTTGCCTTGGCCATGGGGATGATCCGCTGGATCATCGAAAACAACCGCCACAACGCCGTCTACCTCAGTGTGCCGAGTAAAGCTTCGATGGAACGGGTAGGGGAGCCGAGCTTTACGAATTCGAGCCATCTGGTCGTTGTCACCCCCGGACATCAATTGGAAGGGCGTGTGCTCAAGGCCTCCGGAGATGCCGCAAAAGAGGATTTCCTGGTGATTGACAGCACCGACGGACAACTCAAATCCGCGGATCAGGTCGATGCGGCCCGTCTCGAGGTAGATGAGGCGATCGACTACGGTGGTGAACGCCTGGCGGTGAAATCCTCCTTCACACTGCTGAAAGAGTCGGCCTTCCGCTTCACCCTGGACGAGTACGCTCAAGAGTCGGGCATCCCCGCCGAGGAAATTGTCGATCTGGCGCACGAGTACACCAGCCACGGACGCAAGGTTGCGGTGGATTGCCATGGCAACACCATGCACACGACAGGTTTTTACACCACCTGGGCCATCCTGTCGCTGTCCGCCCTGGTCGGCAGCCTCAACTACAAGGGCGGCATGAGCGCCGGTGGCGGCAAGTTTACGGATATGAAAGGGACGGCCTACGATTTGACGGACTACCCCGGCAAGCCCAAGCAGCCCGGCATCCGCATCGACCGCACCCGCATTGCCTATGAAAAGACCAGCGAGTTCAAGCGCAACCTGGCAGCGGGGAAACCCTATCCAGCCAAGGATCAGTGGTATCCTTTTACCAACGCCATCGAGACGGGACTGATTACCGGTTCCATCAACCACTACCCTTATCCCCTCAAGGCCCTTATCAGCTGGAATGCCAACTTTATCTACGGTGAATCCGGCGGCGAGAATACCCTGGCCGAGACGCTTAAAGATCCCAAGGCTTCCATCCCTTTGATGATCGCGATCGATCCATTCATCAATGAAACAAGCCGCCTGGCCGACTACATCGTGCCTGACAGCGTGCTTTACGAAACTTGGGGCGAACTCAACCCCTGGGGAGCCTGGCTGACCAAGACCAACGCGGTGCGTTACCCGGTGGTGACCCCGCGTCAGGCAACTTTCGCCAACGGAGAGCCGGTGTGCATGGACAGTTTTGTTATCGAAATCGGGAAAAAACTCGGCCTTCCCGGTTTCGGCCCCCAGGCCATCAAGGCTTCCAACGGCAGCCTTCACCCGCTTGAGCGGCCGGAAGATTTCTACCTGCGCGTCTTCGAGAATGTGGCCCTGGACGCTAAGTCGGTGCCCGATGCCGACGACGAGGAGATCCGTCTGGCCGGTCTGCTGGACTATGTGCCGCGCCTGCGCAGGGTCAGCCCGGAGAACTGGCGCAAAGTCGCCTACGTCATGGCGCGTGGTGGACGCTTCGAAGGGAAAGACGGTGCCTACAAGGGGTCGCACCTGGCTAAGAAATATCCTGGGATGATCAGTATTTACAGCGAGACTGTCGGCACCAGCCGCAGTTCATTGACGGCGGAAAAGTACAGTGGCGTGCCGACCTTCTACGGCGCGCGTCTGGTCAAGGGTGATCTTCTGGCGAAGCGGTATCCCCGTTCCGAATACCCATTGACCGCCTTCAGTTTCAAGTCGAATGTGGTCTCATCTCCCAATACCGCTTCATCCCGCCTGCGGGATCTGCGCTACACCAGCACCATCGACATTGCCGCCCGTACGGCCGAAGGTCTCGGTCTTGCCCACGGCGATGTCGTCGAGTTGACTTCTCCCGGCGGCCGTATCGAGGGGCTGTTGCGGGTGCGTGAAGGGATGCACCCAGAGGCCATTGGTGTGGAGCACGGATTCGGTCGTAGCGGCGAGGGTGCGATTACCGTGCAGATCGGCAGCGAGACCCTGGATGGGTTGCGCTTCCGCAAGAGCGGCGCCAGCATCAACCTCCTGGGCTTTGCAGACCCTGATCGGCCCGGGCGGATTGCTCTCTCCGACTTCGCCGTCGGTTCCAATTCGCGCCAGGTAATACCGGTGCGAATCCGCAAGCTACCGTCCTGAGGCCCTTGAACCTGGGTTTTTAAACACTGTGTGGCATTCAACCTGCAGGAAAAGATTCGGCCCCCTCATGCGTTGGTGCATGCAGGGGGCCGAATCGTTGGCTCAGAGTTTGCCCGAGGTTGCATGCAGGCGATAAGGTCATCGTCCTTCCGGGCCGGGACCTTGATGCCGGGATGTGAACGGTATTGTTGACATGGCAGCCCGTCCGGATAAGGTTTATGTGAAAGGGAGAAACGAGGAAGAAGCCCACATCGTTATTCTCTCGCTCTATGCAAACCAACTACTTTTGGGCAAGAAGCTATGGCCGATATCCTGCAGAACAGTGATGATCTTCATATCCTTGTCAGGCTCTTTCTGGCGGCCTTCGTGGTATTGGGGCTGCTTCCCCCTTTTAAAAAGCGTCTTTCGAAGATTCTGGACTATTTAAGTCACTTGGGTCGCCCTGAAATGCCTGGAATGGATGGAGAGGCCGCGGTCCAGGAGCGTTTTTCTGCGGAGTCTTCGCCCATGTCTGACATCGAATATTTTGTCTTTACGAGACTCGCCCAGGGGGGTAAAAAAGGAATGACTCCGGCAGCGGTGGCCAAGAGCCTTCATATGGACAGGCAATTGATCAGAAAAGCGCTGCGCTCCCTTCGCAGGAAAGGGTTCATACACTTTGCACCCGACTGGAAAATGGCTCAACGGGTTACGCTGAGCAAACAAGGGCAGGCTCTTGCGATGGCGGAAGGGTTAATTCCCAAACTGACGCATCGCTCCTCGTGACGCCACACTCCTGAGAGTGAAGCTCCCTCCGCAATCTCCGGCGGCCTCCGCCGAAAAACACATGACGGCCACGATTGTCATCGATCTGGATCACCTGGCCAAGCCGGATATTCCAATCAGGATAAGGTAGATCGCCACGATGAAATTTAAAAGTCTGGGCACGATTAAAATCAGGATTCCGGCGATGATCGAGAGAATCGGTTCAATTTGAACATACATTGGTTCGTACCTTCACACGTAGGCTTATTTGACAGACTCTTCGATTTTCTTCTTCGCGTCGCTGGCTTCTTCCTTTGTTTTTTCAACCGCCTCGTCGATTTTTTCTCCCGCTTCCTCAGCAGGCCCTTGCGGATTGATCTTTTCCTCTACATTTTCAACCGCCTCGTCGATTTTTTCGCCGGCTTTTTCAACGGGCCCTTCTTCCTGGCACCCTGCGAGAAAAAGGCTGAACGCGAGAATGGCAGTGAGAATTGAAATTCTGGTGAGGATTTTCATTGCATTGGCTCCTTTGTCGGTGATCATTAATGTGAAAAATTAAAACCCAAAGTTCCTCTATTTACATAGCAGAGAAAAGCAAATCTGCAAGATTATTTTCTAATTAAGTATTCCGTCCGGACGGTCGAGTTGAAGATGTTCGGAAATCCAAGGACCGATCCAGAGTCTCGACGGCTTTTTTAAGGACCTCTGAAGTCCGCAGTTGTTCCCCGCATTGCTGACAAACAAAAATCTCACGGCAATTGACTTCTGCGACATCGATTCTGTTTGCGTAAAAACATTTTTGGCAGCTGATCTGAAAGGGATGATGTGGCATTTTACCTCCTTTGATGGCGTCGCAAAAACTCACCAACTGCTGCGTTGCTGCAATTGCTCTCGCTGCTTCGACGTACGTAAGTACGCCTCATTGCTCGACAATCGCGCGCCTTGCATTTGGCGCTTTTTGCTTAGCCATCGACATTGATGCTTTTTTGCGAAAGCATCTCCTTTGATATCCGTTGATCTTTGGTTCATGGCAATAAAAAAGATGGATAGTCCCAGACATGACGTTTGTCAGGCAAATTCCGAACCAAAAATAAATAGCTATTTAGTTCAAGGCACTTAGAGCTTTTTCAGGGCTGTTTTTGTATTTTGCGGATGGTCACATGTCGTTTTTGGACGACATGATGATAGAGAAACGTGAGAGGTGGATAGATTTAGTACTGAAATTCGGTAGGTAGGTCTCTCTCCGGCTGTGATCAAAAAGCGACAAACAGGTGGGTGATCATTATTGCCCTTTAAAGCCGTTCATGGCCAGGTGGACACGCTCTGCGGGAGTGCGGGGGATTTCTGCGAGGGTTTCGACTTCTCTAAGCCGCGGGAGCAGCCCAATCCCATTGGCGATCTGAATTGCGAGACCCGGGCGGGCGTTAAGCTCAAGCAACAAAGGCCCTCTTGCTTTATCGAGGACGAGATCGGTACCGAGATACCCCAAGCCTGTCATCTCATAGCAGCGTGCCGCCAATTCCATTATCTTGGGCCAATCAGGGATGCAAATGTCTTTGAGCGTTTTGCCCGTATCCGGGTGAACGAGGATCTGTCGGCTGTTCTGTACTGCATTGAGGCAGTTGCCGGTTGCGATATCCATCCCCACACCGACAGCCCCCATGTGCAGATTGGCCTTGCCGTCAGAAACCTGAGTGGCAAGGCGCAGCATGGCCATGACCGGGTAGCCTTTAAAGACCAGGACACGCAGATCGGGAATACCTTCGTGGGAATATCCGATAAAAATATCATCGAGTTCAATGAGATCTTCAATGATCGCCACATCCGGCGTCCCTGAAAGGGAGTAAAGTCCGGCGAGAATATTGGAAACGTGTCGCTGAAGGTTATGGATGCTGATCGGTTTGCCGGAAGCTCTTATGAATACATCTTTTTCGTGGTTGCTGACGATCAGAATTCCTTTTCCGCCAGATCCCTTGGCAGGCTTGATAGCGAAACCCTGCATTTTCTCAAGACGACTCTTAAGATGACGGACTTCAAACTGATGACGTACAGTAAAGCGCAGGCGTGATACAGGGATGCCATGCTTTTCCGCTAGAATCTTGGTCTTGAGTTTGTCGTCGACCAGTGGGTAGAGTTTGCGCTGGTTATATGAAGCGATATATTCAACATTGCGGCAATTCATCCCCAGGATGCCGATTTTTTTTAATTTTGCAGGGCTGATCCACATCAGAGCAGTTCCTTATCAAAGGCGCGGAACCGCGACAATTCGGAAAGTCGGTATCCGGAATACTGGCCAAGCAGCAGGATGAGAGCCAGCGGCACCAGGTTGAGCTCTGGGAAATTAAAGGTCAGGTGGTTGATTATCGGGCATTTCATGAAGGCGTAAGCGATCACCGCCACTGCAAGACTGCCGCCCCCCTGAATGAGAACTTCGTACCAACCCTCCTCCTCCCACAAAATTGATATCCGCTCAATGGTCCAGGCGATGATAATCATAGGGAAAAAAGTAATTGTCATCCCGGTGTTCAGGCCGATGTGGTAGCCTGCAATGCTGAAAAAGCCCATAATAAACACAACAATCACGACCAGAGTCGCAATTCGCGCCACCAGGAGGAGATTGAGGCGTGACAGGTATCCGCGAATTAGAAGCCCCAGCGCGACGATGCTTATAAAACTGGTCAATCCGGGTACAAGGGCGGTCTGCAGGAAAGCGATGGCAATCAGAATAGGCATGAATGTGCCCGAGGTGCGTACACCGATGAGAACACGCATGAAAACCACCACCAGGGCGGCAACAGGCATCAGCAGAAGAATTTTGAACATGCTCTGTTCTTCAATCGGCAGGTGGTGGATTCCCAGCAGCAAAAAAGCATTGCTGCCCTGAGGCGTTTCCACCAGGTCAAGGGCCGGTAAAGTCTGGTTAATCATGGAAAAGCTCACGCTGGAGTCTCTGCCCCCTTCCACATCGAGAAGCGATTGCCCACCTTGATGCCAGAGGAATAGACCGGCCGGTAAATTCTGGTTGCCCGTGGCAGGGTCGAAGAGGACCCAATCCCCTTCGCTATACACTTCAATGAGCGGTACCAGCGGCTGACGGCGACGGGCATCCTTCAGTTCCAGTCCCATCGATAAGCGGGTTGGAACCCCGGCTTGTCCCAGTAATTTGTCGAGGACATCGACCAACGAGTGTGAAGACAGCAGCAAAGCTGCATTCTGCTCCGGTTCAGAAGCCGTAAGGAGCTTGATCAATTCCCGTGTCAGGCTTTCAGGGGTACTTGATGTTGAATTTGCGGATTCCAGCAGTTGTTCCGCCGCAAGAGCCTCCGACTCATCCCAAAAAAAAGAGGTCTGTTCCACAGGGAGTTCGAGCGGTTCCTGAACAGGAGTTTTGTCAGCGACAATTTGAACCTTATAATAGAGTGTCTGGGGGCCGGAAGCAGAACGGATAGACCACTCCCCCCTGCGGTCACCATTGCGAGCGATGATAGAATAGCCGTAGCCTGGTGATGCAGCCTGCTCGGATATGACCCTGTACCCCGGCGGCTGGTCGGGAATGTCGAGGCTTACGGTCACAGGTTCACCCTCGGCATAAAAGTCAATGCGTGCCTCGATCAGCCAGACTGTGCGGTCTTCATTAGGGAGCAGGGGAACGTTGAGATGGATGTGACGCAGCGCAGATGTTGTCAGGGCAATGATCACCAACAACAGTGCCACAATATAAACAGGGGCGCGAGATCGTCGCATCACTTTGACGGGGCTTGAGTCTGGGGTTTAACGGTGAATGATCTGCCGACATCCACCATCATAACATCTTGAAGAATATTGCGGCCGATGAGCAGCGGATATTCAAGATGTTCCCTATTTGAGAGGGTAAACTCGGCGCTCCGGCTAACACTGCCAATTACGAAACGCAGCTTAACAACGGCACGGCGTTCTGATTCCTCAGTTGCCGATTGAAGAATGCGGACGTAACGGGCAACTGGGCGCTCAACTTCAATCTCCTCTTCAGTTTCTGGATCCACCAGGATGAACCGCACCCAATCTTTGCCGTCTCGCTCGAAGTCGCGCAGATCCCTGGCATCCAGGGACGAGGTCTCAGCACCCGTATCAATGCGGGCAGGCAGCAGAATGCCGGGGGGTGAGAGGAATACTTTTTCAACCGTACCTATTATCGTCTTGCCGTCGCAGAAACCCTCTTGCTGATCCTGTGGAGAAGCTGATGATTTTGCAGCGGACTCTGCTGACGGGGGGGGCTGTGGAGAAGCTGATGATTTTGCAGCGGGCTCTGCTGACGGGGGAGGCTGTGCAGGTTCAGATTTTTCAAGTGCTGCAACATCAAGGCGCAGGGAAGAGATTTCATTGCGAATGCCTTGCAGAACCAGCGCGTTAAAAAAACGATCCGATGCCAGGGATGCCAGATGCCGATTTTGGGCCTGTACCTGCTTTTTCAGGGCGTCCAGTTCACCTTTTTGGGCAACGTGGTGTGTAGCGACGCATCCCGAAAAAAAGGAGGAAAAAAAGAGAACCAGTACGAATTTGATCAGTGAATACAAAAGGTTATTATCCTTTTCTAGACAACAGTTGCCGAAAATGTCAGCAACGGACAAATTAGTCCTTTACGAATGGATCTGTCAACCCGCACAAAAAGTCCTAAATGGGGCGGCTCAGACCGAGTGCTCGAAATACTAAACTAAAATATGGGATTAGCACAATTTTCAATGTTTTTAAATCGTCCATTTTTCCTATAGAATAATTTTGTTAAGGGTAGATGTAAGTTGTCGTTCAGGAGGTCCTATGCGGTTCGAGAAGAAGTTAAAAACCGAGCAGAAATCGCACTGGGATGAAATTTTTGCTGAAGAAGCGGCTTTTTTCGGTGAAGACCCAAGCGATTATTCCAGAAAAGCTCTTGACCTTTTCCGGCGAGAGGGGGTGCGCGATGTGCTGGAGCTTGGCTGCGGCCAGGGGCGCGATACCTTTTACTTCGCTCGCAACAACCTTCATGTCGCTGCACTGGATTACGCTGAAACTGCCGTCGATGCCCTGAGGAATAAGGCCGCCGAAGCTGGTCTCTCAGCCTCTATTGATGCCTGCGTCCACGATGTCCGCCAGCCTCTGCCTTTTCCCGATGCTTCCTTCGACGCCTGCTACTCTCATATGCTGCTGTGCATGGATCTCTCGACCGACGAGATAGCTTTCATTCTCGACGAAATAAGGCGCGTTCTGCGCCCCGGCGGCCTGGTCCTGTATTCTGTACGCAGCAATTTCGATAAGCATTACCGGACCGGCCGGCATCTGCGTGAAGAGGTCTATGAGATTGGCGGTTTCGCCGTTCACTTCTTCACCGCGGAAAAAATACGGCAGTTGGCGAGAGGGTATACACTCCTGGCAGTGGACCGGCTGGAGGAGGGAAGTCTTCCCAGAGATCTTTTCTGTGTCGCTTTACGCAAATCCGCAGTAGCGCATGAGGAGGGAATACCAGAGATGAATAATCCGATGGAGAAGTTTCAGGAAGCCTTTAATGCCGCGCTCGGTCCGGGGACCCTTGACCACAAAACGAAGCAGCTCGTGGCGCTCGGCGCTGCGCTGGCAGCAGGGTGTGATCCCTGAACGGACTTCGGACTCGCAGTTGCGAGGCAGGCCGGCGCCACGGAAAACGAGATCGAAGAGGTCGCCGCTATCGCTATGACGGTCAGCGCATTCGGAACCCGGAAACTCTTTACTCGCAAATTTCGCCCCTCTCCCGAGGATGATGCGTCCGGCGGCGCCGTTCCGCCGGAAAAGCCTGCGGCGGAACCAGGCAGTACCTGAGGAACCTGAGGTATGCTTCAGTTGAAGCAGCACTGCTGAATGTATAAAAAAACGAACGAATCAGTTAATGCCTGCTGAGTCGAACCCATACATACAAGTGTTTAAACTTGTGTATAAAATCTTCAATTTGTCTCGGCCCCTTTTCTACCTTCGCCTCGATCTGGAGTCGCTTTTTCATGATGGCGACCAGCGGGCCCAATGGCGGCCCGCTGCTCTTTTTCGATTCAGGTCAGGCCGGAAGACTTGTTTTATCCGATAATCAGGTTCGGCAGTTCGTTGGTATCGTCTTTTTGTACCGGGAAGTTTTCTTCAAGAAGTTCAGCGCAACGCTCGATGGCTGAGCAGAGCGCATCGCAGGTTTTCCCCCTCTTGATGCCGGCAGTAATCGTGGCGACAATTTCATCCCAGGTTGCAGCCGGAACCTTTTCATTGATCCCCTGATCGGCAAGAACATACACGCGGTGCTCAAACAGGCTGATCAGGATGAGGATTCCGGTGCGGTCGCGGGTGTGGTGCAGACCGTTTTCCAGGAAACAGATCATGGCTTTTTCTTCAACTTCTTCGTCAATTTCGGCGGGGTTGACCAGGCGGCGCTTGAGGGCCGGCGTGGTTCGGATCAACCATTTGAAGGGAAAATATAAGATGAAGAACAGGGGGAGAAAGGTCCAGACGGACGATCCCCCGAATGCCCAGCTCAGGGTAGTGGCGGCTGCAAATGCGAACATTCCGCCGCCGAGTATTTCGGCGCGCGGGTAATCATAGGATTGATCGACCACCATCGGTACGACCTCCCCGCTGGTGCGGGCTTCGGTTTTGCGTACCGCCGTTTCGATGCGCTTTTTTTCTTCTTCGCTGAAAAAAGTTGCTGCTCTGGGTTCGGGCATTGATTAATCCTGTCGGAAGATTGTTCCATTATTGCCATCGGTGAGAGACTACCATCCGCCGGAGGCACCGCCTCCGCCGAAACCGCCGCCACCTCCGGAGAAGCCTCCACCAAAGCCGCCGCCTCGGCCACCGCCTCCGAATCCTCCACCGTACCAGATCCCCCCGCGCCGATGGCTGCGCCCGCCTCCGAGGAACATTATTCCGGGGCCGAGAAAGAGGAGCAGGGCCAGGATGCCTAGAGGATGGCGTTCTTTTTTTGCGCCGGTGCGGCCGGTTCCCCGGTACTCGCCGCGGACTGCCTCAGCCATGGCGACCACCCCGGCGACAATGCCACCCTCGAAATCGCCTGAGCGAAATCGCGGAGCAATCTCGTTATCGATAATGCGCCCGGCGAGCAGATCGGTTAAACGCCCCTCCAGGCCGTAGCCGACCTCAATTCGGATTTTGCGATCCTGGTGCGCCACCAGAAGCAACGCACCGTTATCCTTTGATTTCTGGCCAATGCCCCAGGTTTCGGCCACCCGAAGGGCATATTCGTCGAGAGATTCCCCTTCGAGGGAAGGGATCGTCAATACCGCAATCTGGGTAGAATCGCTTTTCTCGAAATCTTTAAGAAACTGCTCGATTTTAAGTTCCGTTCCCTGGTCGACCAAATCGGCGACATCTGTGATATAACCGCTCGGTTGGGGTACGTCGAGCGCACTGCCGAGAGACGGAAGCAGCAGGAGGAGCAGAAACAACAGGGCTGAAGAACGCATATCTAAAACTGCACTTTCGGGGCTTGGGAAGCGCCGGGGTCTGCTTTGAACGGTTCTTTGCGCTCCAGCTTGAGTATAAATTTATTGGTCAGGTTATTGGGGAAGGTTCTGATGGATGTATTGAACGTCTGAACCGCATCGTTGTAACGCTGCCGGGCTACGTTGATTCGGTTCTCGGTTCCTTCAAGCTGGTGCTGAAGGTCGCGGAAATTCTGGCTGGCTTTGAGGTCGGGATAACGCTCTGCGACCACCAGCAGGCGCGAGAGGGCGGAGCTGAGCTGCCCCTGGGCCTGCTGATACCTTTCAAGCGCAGCCGGATCGTTCAGGTCATTGCTGCTGAGGTTGACCTGTCCTACGGAGGCGCGTGCCTGGGTGACGGCCTCAAGGGTCTCGCGCTCGTGCGCTGCGTAGGCTTTGACCGTTTCCACCAGGTTGGGGATAAGGTCGGCGCGACGCTGATAGGTGGCTTCCACATCGGCCCAGGCAGCGATCACCGCCTCCTCATTGCGCTGAATTTCGTTGTAGCCGCACCCCGAGAGGGCAGGCATGACAAACAGGGCACTGAGCAGCAGCAGAAAAATGCGTCGGTTCATATTCGTATTCTCCAGAGAAGTTGAGGTATGCGATCAATATAGGAACCCCAGGGGCGATTGTAAAGGGGATGAGGCCGAAGGATTAAATTTCGACATAGGTGCCCCGTTTTTTTTCAAGTTCGGAAGCATAACGCGCGAGCAAAGCGCGCCGTGACAGCATGAAAAGAACCTTTCCCGGGGCGGCGGGGTCGACCACAGGGATTTCCTCCAGTCCGCGGCCTGAGAGCTTGCGCAGGGCCTGGGTGAGCGTTTCGTCCTTCTCGCAGGTGATGACATCGGATGTGGCGATATCCTTGGCGCAAACCAGAACAGGAGGAATATCTTCAGCCAGGATGCGCCGGATATCGTTGACGGAAAAAATACCCGTCATTTTGCCTTCCTGGTTGACGACGGGATAATAAGCCCCCTCTGCCGCCGCGATCTGGGTCAGAATCTCCTTCAGATTGAGGTGCTCCGGGATAAGCGTCGGCAACCGCCCCTGACCGGCGAGGTCGCCGACGATAATCCCTTCCAGAAGGTCGATGACCATATCGCCCATGTGCGCAGGTGAATCGAGACGGCCGGCAACCTGTTTTTCATAGATGGTATTGTGTCTCGCCGCAACCATGGCAACGACGCAGACCAGCATCAGGGGCGCCAGCAGGCCATAATTGCCGGTTAATTCACTGACCATGATCAGAGTCGCAATCGGGGTGTTTGAAACCCCGGCGAAAAAGCCGGCCATGCCGACCAGAACGTAGGCCCGTGGGTCGTGGATCAATGCCGGAAAGAAGATATCCGCGGTAGCCCCGAAAGCACCTCCCAGCAGAGCGCCGATCACCAGGCTTGGGGCGAACACCCCGCCTGAGCCGCCTGAGGGGATCGTCAGGCTGGTGGCCAGGATTTTCGCCAGCGCCACGACCAGCATGACCCATAGAGCCATTTTGCCGTAAAGAGCCGCCTGCACCCATCCATACCCGGAACCGAGCACCTGTGGAACGAACATGGCGATGATGCCGACCAGCAGGCCGCCAAGCGCAGGTTTGAGTGCGGGAGGCATGTTGAGTTTTTTGAACAGGTCGCGCAGGCCGTAAAAGGATTTGACGTACACCACGCCCATGGCGGCGCAGAAAATGCCGAGAACAAGAAAAGACAAAAGCTCCAGTGGTTGCTGAAAAACGAAGCGCGGTGTCACCAGCAGAGCCTGCCAGCCTGTGACCGCACCGAAAAGGGAATAGGCGGTGGTCGAAGCAATGATGCAGGGGATCAGGGCTTCATGCTCGAATTCAGGTTCGCGGTAGAGGACTTCGGCGGAGAAGAGTGCACCGGCCAATGGTGCATGAAATGTGGCGCCGATACCGCCGGAGATGCCGGCTAGCAGGAGAATGCGTCGCTCCGAAGCGCTGAGTCCGAGTTTTCCGCCCAGGTACGAGCCGAACCCCGCGCCGATTTGGGCGATGGGGCCCTCACGTCCGGCAGAACCGCCGGTGCCGATGGTAATTGCCGAAGCCAGCGCCTTGATCCAGGGAACGCGCGCGCGTATATGCCCTTTTTTGTTGTGAAACGCATCGATGGCGGCATCGGTGCCGTGGCCTTCGGCTTCGGGGGCAAAGTTGAAGACGATCCATCCGGAAACCAATCCTCCAAGTGCCGGGATCAGAAACAGGATCCAGCGGTGTTCGAGGGTGAGGGAAGAGATCATCTCCCAGGAGGATGGGTCTGTTGCGCCGTGAACCTCAGGGGAATGATACCCTCCCAGACCTTTGAGCATGACCAGGTCCACGCTGTTGGTGGCATAGTAGAAACCGATGGCGCCAAGACCCGCAATCAGACCGACCAGGGCGCTGAGAAACATCTGGCGGTGTATGGTGCGAATGACGATTTTGCGAAGGGTCGTCAACAGGGAAGAGGGGGACGCCACAGATTTCTCCTTAATGCAAGCGCGAGTTTCTTAACAGGAAAAAGCCTTTACTGCATAGCCTTTTCCATTGCATCTTGTCAAGGAGAGGGATTTGCCTTACCAGGCCTGGTGGTTGGTGGTTTTTCAGGGGCAAAGGGTATTATCAGGCTTTTAACGACGGGCCGAGGATCACTCCCGCGCCTGAAGGCGGGGATGCAGCCAGAGCACAAAGCTCGAGAAACCTGTCGGTAGAAAGCGGACGAAGCGTAACGACAAAAGAGGTCGGCATTAAGTTTGCGGCCCGCATCGGGGGAAGTCCCCAGCAAAAGTCATCATGCCGCTTCCGACATGAAAAAATCGGTTCGGGAGCGCCCGGGACAAAATATCTGAGACCGTGCTGTTCGAATCAATGCCTCCGGAGGGATTTTCGCTGGCGGTCGACGACAACAGCCACTTACATCGTCAGATCCAAGGTGTGCCGGTGCCGACCTGCCGATTCCGAATTCCAGCGGCGTCACAAGCCGTTCTGATCGCGGCGGGCCCCAGGGCGGGGCCCGCCTTTCATCCATATTTCTTGTCCCGCGCCTTGCCGATCCGACACGAGTCGGTAAGGCACAGTCGTTTTCGGCATTTGCTCCGAAATCATACCGAAGCCGCATCCGGCATGCCGTTCAATCCGAGCATGAAGCGATAGTAGCCGTCGTGGCGCGGCGCGCAGAGGATCGTCCGGATCGTCTTGTCCACCCGTTTCTGCGCCAGGTAGAGCTGGTAGATGTAGCCGGAGCTGCGAGTGTCGCCGATGATGAGGTAACCGTTGATCCTGCCGTCCTGCAGATAGACCCGGCGCCAGATGTCCCCATGCTGCCAGGTGAGTGCCTCGCCAGCGAAGGTGCCGGCAGACACGATGGGGAAATCGATGTGCTTCTTGAGAACGTTGGTGTTGATCGAGCCGGCGAAGCGGCCGTCGCCGTGCAGCAGGTCGCGGGCGGCGGTGCGGGCCTGCTGCATGGCGTTGGGGTAGGTGGCGTAGAGGCCGTTCTCCCCGGTCACGGCGTGACGGGTGACGGCCACGTCGCCGGCCGTGTAGATGCCGGCGGCGGCCTGCATCCGCGGGTCGCTCGGCACCCCCTTGTCGTCGCCGCATAGCAGTTCGGAGTTGGGGGTGACGCCGATGGCGACGATCAGCAGGGCGGTGTCCGCCGTGCTGCCATCGGAGAAGCGCACCGCCGAGAGTCGGCCGCCGGCGGCGACGATCTCGCTGGCCGTGGTTTTCAGACGGATGTCGATGCCGGTTTTTTCGATCAGTTTGCGGGTGGCGAACTGTCCTCCCTCCTCGTCGGTCATCTGCGACAGGACCCGGGTGTTGCGGTGCACCAGGATGATCTCCAGGCCGCGATGCCACAGGGCGAGAGCGGCATCGACGCCGATGAAGCCGCCGCCGAAGACCACCGCTTTTGTGACGTTGTGTTCCCTGATGTATCGGTCGATGGCGACCATGTCGCTGAGAGTTTTGAAGCCGAAGACCCCTTGGGTGTCCAGCCACTCCGGCCGCGGATACCAGCTGCGGGCGCCGGTCGCGTAGAACAGCCGGTCGTAGGATTCGCTGCGCCCCGCAGCGGTCCGCACCAGGCGCCGCTCCGCGTCCACCTCCGCCACCGGATCGCCGAGGCGGGCCGTCACCCGGTAGCGCTCATAAAAGTCCTTGCCTTTCCAGTAGACCGTATCCAGCGGTTCACCGGCCAGGTAGAAGGGGATCACGCAGGGCGAATAGGGGGCGAACTCCTCGTCGCTGCACATGACGATTTCACCGTCGAACCCCTCCAGACGCAGGCGCTGGACGAATTCCGCCGCGGCCATACCGGTGCCGACCGTCACCACCTTCATCACGCACCTCCCCGGCGCCGGGCAAACTCTTTTTTGCGCAGGTCGCGAAAGAGTTCGAGCAGCGGCGGCAGCCCGTCGTCTCCGAGCAGGTAGTTGCGCAGGTTCCTGGCGGCCTGTTTGGTGCGGGTGGCGTCATATTCGGCGTACACCAAGGCCCCGGAATGACAGGCCGCGACGCAGGCCGGCTCCTGGTCCGCCTTGACCCGCTCGTTGCACAGATCGCACTTGTAGGCTACGTCCCGTCCGTATTGGGCGAGATGGGTCTGCTTGAAGGAGATGGCGTCGAAGGGGCAGACCATGGCGCACATCGCGCAGGCTTTGCACTGGGCCGCATCGAGCAGGACCGCTCCGCTTTGGGCATCGCGGCTGATGGCTCCGGACGGGCAGGCGTTGAGGCAGTCGGCGGGGTCGCAGTGTCGGCAGGCGAGGGGAAAGGACTCGTGCTCGATTCCCAGGACCCGCACGTTGATCTGGCTCTTACAGTCGCCCAGGGCGGCGTAGAGGCTGCGGGCCGGATGATGCTCGACGGCGCAAGCGGTCTCACAGGCTTTGCAGGCCAGGCACTTCTTGTAATTCACGAATATCCGTTTCATCGCAGAGTCTCCCTAGATGAGCTAATGCCGATGTCCGGCGACGTGCAGAGGGTCGGCGGCGCAGGTGCAGGGGCGTAAATTCAGCCGCGAGGCAAGAGCGGTCACTGCGGCGGCGAAGGCGCTGCGGCGATCGGTCATGATCCGGGTCACGTCCGGGTCGAGGGCCTGCAGCTGCGGCTCGGCGGGAAGTTCGATCACGGCGTCGAAAAGCTCCTCCATGCGCTGCCCGCTTTCACGTGTGAAGCGCTCCAGCCGCGTATCTTCGGCCGCCAGCCGGTTCACTACCAGATAAACCAGCGGGATGCCGCACTGGCGGGCCAGCTCTGCCGAATGACAGGCCACGCTCAGAGCGTTGAACGAGCTGTCGGCGACCACCAGACACTGGCCGAACCCCTTGGCCAGCGCCCGGCCGAAATGCTCGACGCCGGCCTGGGTATCAAGGAGGATGGCCTCGCCGGCGCGCAGCGCGAGATGGCGGATAGTGGCGTCGAGCAGGACGTTCTCCGCGCACAGGCAGCCGCCGCCGGCCTGCTTGACCGTCCCCATCACCAGGACGTTGAGGTTCTCGGCGACCTTCAGGCCGAAGCGGGCGACCACGTCGTCGACCTCGGGGTTGAGCTTGAACATCGCGCCCCAGCCGCTTTTGCCCGGGCGGATGCCGGTTTTTTCCTCGATGTAGTCGGCGTGCCGGTTGAGAGGGACGATGCGCGAGGTGGCCTCAAAACCCACTCCCAGGGCGTTGGGCAGGTTCATTTGCGGGTCTTCGTCCACAGCCAGGACGTTGATGCCGTAATCGGCCAGCGCCGTGGCCAGACAGGCGGTGAGGGTGGTCTTGCCGACGCCCCCTTTGCCGGTGATGACGACGCGAAAGCCGGATGTCTGTGGTTGGCACATACAGGACTCCTTCTCCGGAAGCGGCCGCAGGCTCATGGCGCCGCGGACCGAAAGTGTCATGTTCAGATCCCCAGCGCGCCGCGCCGTTCCATGATGATCTTTTCCATCTGGTCGGCGGTGGCGGCCGGATCCTCTTCCACGAAGAACCAGCCTCCCAGCACGTCCCTGGCGTCCTGGGTCAGGATCTTGGTGACCTGCGGGCCGCCCAGAATCGGCGGCATCGGCCAGAGATGCACCGGGATGCCGGAGCCGACGAAATAGGTGCCGATGGCCACGGCTTTTTCGGTGGTCCATTCCGGCGCCGAGCCGACCAGGGGCAGATCGCTGATGTCGACCTGCAGGTGATCGGCGATGGCTCCGGCCAGGTTGAGCATTCGCGAGCAATCGACGCAGGAGCCCATATGCAGCACCGGGGGAATGTCCAGCTGTTTGCAGACCGCCTGCAGCCCCGGCCCCGCCAGCTCACGCGCTGAGAGGTCCATCAAGCCGGCCTTGGCGGCGGCGATCGCCCAGCAACCGGTGCCGATCACCAGGATATCGCGCTTGAGCAGTTCGATGGTCAGCTTCTTGTGAAAAAAGTCCTGCTGCACTTTGACGTTGTTGCAGCCGACGATTCCGGCCACTCCTTTGATGGTGCCGTTCACGATCAGATCGATGAGCGGCTGGAGCGTTCCGCCGAGAGCCTTGAGGATCTCCTCGACGCTGAAGCCGACCACGGCGGTCGCGGTATGCTGGGGGATATAGACTCGTGCTTTGTTGCGGTTGGGAAAGGCGTCGATGGCGGCCTTGATGATGCGGGTGGCGATGGCGTCGGCATGCTCTTCCTCGAACTGGATATGCAGCGCACCGGGGATCTTGGCCTGTTCGCTGGTGGTGATGAACCGAGTGTGAAAGCAGGATGAGAGTTCAGCCAGAGCGGGGAAAATGCATTGCACGTCCACCACCATGGCGTCCACCGCACCGGTCATCACCGCAAGTTCGCTGTGCGATTCGTTGCCGGCCATGCCGACCCCCTGGCGCAGCAGCACTTCGTTGCCGGTGCAGCACAGCCCCACCACATTGATCCGCTTGGCGCCAACCGCTTCGGCCGCCTGACGGCACGCATCCGACTGTGCCATCTCCACCACCTTGGCCGACAGGATCGGCTCATGGCCGTGGACGACCACATTGACGCTGTCCGCTTCCAACACACCCAGATTGGCTTTGACCGATTTGATCTTCGGTGTTCCGAGCATAATATCCTGTATTTCGGTGGCGATCAGCGACCCTCCCCAGCCGTCGGAGAGGGAGCAGCGAACCGATTGCACTACCAGTGACAGCGGGTCGTGATCGCAGCCGAAGTGGGTGCGATGCAGGATATCCACCGCCTCGCGGTCGATGGCCCGCGGCAGCAGGCCGGTCTTGGCACCGGTGGTCTTATAGAGCATTTCCTCCATGTCCTTCAGCCGCTGGAAGCGTTTGGCCGGCATGTATTTTTCCATAAACCCGAGCGGCTCTTCGCCTTGATTGCCGAAACAGTCGATGGCGAACCGCGCCACTTCGCCGGCCAGCTCGGGCAGTAAACGCCCCTCGACCGGGAGTCCGAGCCGGCCGGCGACGGCTAAAAGTTTTTCAGGATCTGCGATCCGGTAGTCGGTATTGCTCCCCTCGGCCACCGCCTTGAGGAGCAGGGCCACTTTGCGGCCGTGATCCGAGTGGGAGGAGGAACCGACGGCCGCCATCCTGGCCAGGTTGCGGGCGACGATGGTATCGGCCGTGGCGCCGCAGACGCCGTGAGTCGGCCCTTCGCCGAACGGATCGATGCGGCACGGTCCCATGGAGCAGATCCGGCAACAACTCCCCAATTGGCCGTAGCTGCACTGGGGCTGCTGCTTCTCGTGGCGTTCCCAGATGTTTGAGTATCCCTCGCGGTCGGCGATCCGCAGCATCTCCACGGCCGCCGGGTCGGTGCTGCGCTGGTCCAGTCTTTCGCGTTCCATGCCCATACGTTCCTCCTCTAAAAGCGTTCCGAAGTTCTGTATACGCTAATACTTAGTTTCCATCCGGAAACGTCCCCTTTTCGCAATCTCGGCGTCAATCTGCGGCCCTGCTTGTACGACGTACGATGTACGCCTCCGCGTAAAACCTTGATTTCCTTGACCTTGCAAAAAATTGCTCGTTTCCAACATGAAAACTGCACAGTTTCCAACAGGACTTTCCTGATGGAAACTACTTATACGCCAGTCGCGAAAAGACGCGCCAGGATGATCTTGTCGAGCGTGCTCTGGGCTTGCAAAAGGTAGGAAATTGCAGGTGAAAGCGATGAGGAGAGGTTATTTGATGCCGATTTCCGCAAGAAAACTCTGCAGCTTGCCCCGGCTGATCGGCAGGTTGATCTCGTTTCCCGCAACCTCGACCGAGCAGCCGGGCCGGTCGCGGTGCACCTTGCGGATTTTTGTCAAATTGACCAGAAAACTGCGATGGCAGCGAAAAAAAATCTCGTCGGGAAGGCGTTTTTCGATGGCGCCCAAGGACATGTCGCAGTGGTACTCGCCCGATTCGGTGCAGACTTTGGTGTAGATGTTGTCGGCCTTGATGAAGGCGATTTCCTCCGGCTTGAGCAGGTGGATCTCGCCCCTGAGCGTTACCGGGACGCGGGTCAGTTTGCGTTCCGTAGTGATGAAGGATGTGATGTCGTAGAGAAGGGCGCAGATCTTGTCGTCGCCAGGTTCGCGGCCGGCCAGCGAGATCAGTTTGACCAGCAGGTAGCGGTCGTGGCCTTCGGTGGTGACAAATTTGAGCGAGAGAGGGATGTGGCGCTGGGCCTGATAAGCCAGGCGCAGGGTTTCCGCCACCTTGGTGCGGACTTTTTCACGATGCAGGCCGAGCAGATCTTCCTCGAAAAAACGCTCGCGAGGAATATGGCCGAAAATCACCAGGATCATGCTGCTGACGGAAGAGACGGTCAGATCGCTGTTGAGGATGACGACACCTGGTTCTATTTGCTCGACGATTTCGATGAGGGTGTGGCTCATATGTGCAGTCTCCTCTGCGGCAGGGGCTCGGCAACGGCCTTCAATACGTTGCTTCCAAAGCGGCAGTCGTTGGCCCCACAAGGGCGCCTGCCTTCGAAGTGGGTCAATTTGGCATTACTGTGAATTCAATCTCTCCTGGATTGACGCAGAGCGAAACGGTTCAGGAGTATGACTTTAAGCAGACGAGCGAAGCTCTGGCAAAAAATTCCGCCATTCCAAGGCTTGAATTGCGGCCTCGGAGGTTTGTTTCATCGCTGAGTTCTCCGTTTGGCGGTGCGCACCCGATAGAGGCGCTCGGTAAAGCCGCCTTCGGTTTCAAAGTCGGCAGCCAGCCGCGCAACCTGGCGATCAAGCAGAGCACAGGCCACAGCCAGCAGGGTCAGGGCGGCGTTGGCCGAAAGTTCGGGGTAAAGCTCAGTGGACGACGTGGACCTTGTGGACTTCGTGGACGTTTCAGAATCCTGCCCACTTCCTCCAGTTTGTCCACCGGGTCCACCACCCCGGCTCACCTCAACCACCCAGGCCGCCACGTCATCGGCGCTCTGACAGCGCCGGTCGATCAAAGCCTGCCGCAGCCGATTTTCCCGCTGCCACTGTGCCAGCCCCCGCTGACGCAGAAAATCTTCATAGTCGAGCTTCAGTTCTTCCAGGCTGGCGCGGGCACCTGAGTCAGTTTCAGTTCCATCTTTTTCGAAGTGGCAGAGGACTGCGAGCCCTCGGCAATGTTCCGTACCCCGCTCACGCCGCCACCTCCTCGACTAGAATCCGGCCGGTCCAAAACGGGAATCGAATCGACCTACCTGTCCGGCAGTTCCGTGCCGCGACTCATGATCTCGATATAGCCCGCGTAGCTGAACAGGCGGTTGCGTTTCTGGGCAGTCAGTTCCTTCACAATACCTAGCTGCTCCAGGTGGCCGAGCGCCTTTCTCGGGCCCCATGGGGCCCCATGACATGGGCCCCATGGGGTCGGACCAAGGTAACTCTCTGGAATAATGTCTAAAAATCAAATTAACACCTCCAAAAATCCCACTATGGCTCGATTTTTGAGGTCAAAATGGACCTCTTTAGCTGTAATGACATAAAATCTTTTTGGGAGGGGAACCCATGGCAAGAGCCAATCGGCATTACATCCCAGGCTGCATCTGGCATATCACC
>JAXHUR010000034.1:0-31972 GCA_034189505.1 Thermodesulfobacteriota bacterium
GGCGGTGGAAGGAACGGGACTGGGGATGAGCATCGTGCAGCATATCGTGCAGGAGCACCAGGGGCGGGTCTGGGTGGAAAGCCGTCCGGCAAAGGGAACACGTGTCTACATCGAACTGCCATGGCCCGATGGAGGGACGCCCTTTGCCAGAGGCGGCGGGCAGAGAGGAACCTAACCTTTCCTGCTCTGCTTATCCGCATTGACGTGTAGGTTGCAATGCAGGCAGCGACGCAGATACAGAGGGATAAATCCGTTCATGTGGAAATAATTGCCACACCGGGGACACCGCGCGAACGCCGTGTAACACACCGCGACACACACCAGCAGGATCCAAATGGCAAACACCACCCCCGCAACCCGATCGGACTGGCCCAGCTTCAAAGCCAGCCAGATCGCCGGGACATAGACCAGAATCAGCACCCCGAGGCTCAGTCGGCGCTTGCGTAATGCCTGAAGACCCGCGGAATATTGCTTGAGGTTCTGATCGTCATATTCCTGATTGTCCACAACATCAGCACTTTCTCCGCATCGAGGCAAGCCCCGCTGACGGAAATGGATGAGGTTTCAGAGAAACGTCGAGAGGATTCAGTACTCCAGCGTCGGTAGACTCAGCAGATAAATTGTAATCACCAATCCCAAAAGAATCAACAGAACACTCACCCAGAGCAGCGGAACCAGCCAGGCAGACAGGGGAATGGAGATCCAGATCAAAAAAATGGCGCTGACCTTAGCCCGCAGCGGCATGCCCTCTCCATCAAGGTAGCCGGAAACAAGAGGGCCAAGGCGTGGATGCTCCAACAGCCAGCGATGCAGGCGGGAAGAACTGCGGACAAAACAGGCAACTGCCAGGAGGAGAAGGGGGACGGTGGGCAGCAGCGGTAGAAAGATGCCAACAATGGCCAGTCCCGTGCTTAAAAGCCCCCCAAACATGAGAAAAGCTCGGAGTATGGGACGATCTCTATTTTCAGAAACGCCGGCGGTCACAATCTGCTCAAGCTCCTCCTCGAAGAATGGGACAATTGCCCTTCCCCCGGTTGTACAAAACCCTGGCTCCATCATCATTGAAGCAAGTGCCCACACCCCGAAAGCCGTCTGTCCGCCATATTCACATTGACCCGCAGCGACATCTTTTCACCACTCATGATATCCACACAAGGGGTTCGCTCTACTTCAATCCGCAGATCGATACTCTCGCCGGTCGCGTAGTAAAAGTTCCGTCCCGCATCGGTCGCGGCCGACTCCAGTGTGGTCGTGTACACAACCTCCCGTCCGTAGTCATAGCGCAGTCGCAGCCAGTGATCTTCGCTTATCTCAAGATCCCACCCGGGTTCATGCCCCACAGCACGCAGTGTGACACCACGCAGAGCCGCATCCTCCCAGGGATCAGCAGCTGGCACGCTCATACAGTCACGCACAATGCCGCCACCGGATTCCAAAAAGGCCTCGCGTCCCTTGTTCCAGAAAGAAACCCTGCCGTCTCCCGACTCATAACGCGCTCCAGACGCCGTCTTGACCTGCGAAAGAGTGACCATGCGCCGGCCAAGATCAAGCACCGCCTCTTCAGGATGAAAGCGAGCGGAAAATACCATGTCATCGCAGGCAAAAACCCAGGAAAACACATCCGTCATGGCCTCCGCCGGTAAAGAGGGACCCTGTTCGCGGCGGTCAGGAGTACAGCAACCGCCTGCCAGAGTCAAAGCCAGCAGCAGGAACAGGATCAGGCGATTCAATTCGACTCCGATGCGCCTGCCGAGTTACGTTCTTCCAGTATTTCCACCTCGGCTTTGATCAACAGACGTCCTTCCTCCTTGACCTGGTCGAGATAGCTCCTGCCGGCAGAACCAACGAGTCCCCTTTTGGGCCCGGCAGAAGATTCCTGCAGCAGATCCAGGCGGCGCTGGTGCTCACGAATCCCGAGGATCGGCGGGACAAAAGCGACAAGCAGGCAGATGGCGCAGATCGTCACCAGCGCAGCGGTACTTAGAGCAAAAGGCAACGGTACCCAGAGAACCAGGTTGAAGATGATAATGGCCACCCAGAAGGTGGCCTTGAAAAGTCTGATAGCCTGCCGGCTTTTTTTGCGCAGTGCGATAATCTCCTCCAGAGGCAGCGGAACCTGAGCCTGCAGCGCCTCGCGCACCCGCTGGTGGATTGTATTATTGCGATGTGAAATCATATTGTTTCATCCCGTCAGTTAAAAACTGGAGGCTTCGCTTCGTGCTTTTTTGAAAAAAGGAAACTCATGCTGGCGAAGCCGATTCGAGTTCATCAAGATGCAATTCCTTGATCGCCATCTCACGCAGCTTGAATTTCTGGATCTTGCCGCTGGCAGTCATGGGATATTCATCAACGAACTTCACAAAGGTCGGGATTTTGTAGTTGGCAATACGACCCCGGCAGAAGTCACGGATTTCATCTTCGCTGCACTCGACATTGTCCTTGAGTTTGACTGCCGCCATGACCTGCTCGCCGTACTTACGATCCGGGATACCATAAACCTGGACATCGCTGATTTTGGGGTGCGTATAAAGAAATTCCTCGATCTCCCGAGGGTAGATGTTTTCTCCGCCGCGAATGATCATATTCTTGATGCGCCCGGTGATCTTACAATAGCCGTTTTCATCCATAACCGCAAGATCGCCGGTGTGCAGCCAGTTTTCGTCGTCGATGGCGCGCGCGGTCTCTTCGGGCATCTTGTAATACCCTTTCATCACATGATAGCCGCGGGTACAGAGTTCGCCCTGCTTGCCGGGTGGCAGGATCTCGCCGGTTTCGATATCGACAATCTTGACTTCGACATTGGGCAGGGCGCGCCCAACGGTGGCCACCCGCAATTCGATCGGATCGTCGGTGCGGGTTTGGGTAATCACCGGCGAGGATTCCGTCTGGCCGTAGGCGATGGTGATCTCGCTTGCGTTCATGTCGCGAATCACCCGCTTCATAACCTCAATGGGGCAGGTGCTGCCGGCCATAATCCCGGTGCGCAGAGTCGAAAGATCGTAATTCCTGAAGTTGGGATGCTCAAGTTCAGCGATGAACATGGTCGGAACACCGTGGACGGCGGTACACTTTTCAGCCTCGATGGTTTTCAGAACCTGTTCCGGATTGAACGTTTCCACCGGCACCATGGCGGTTCCATGGGTGACACAGGCCATGACCGCGAGCACGCAGCCGAAGCAGTGGAAGAAAGGTACGGGGATGCAGAGTCGGTCGTTTTCGGTGAACTTCATGCACTCGCCGATCTGGAAGCCGTTGTTGATGATGTTGTCATGGGTCAGCATAACTCCCTTGGGGAACCCTGTGGTCCCGGAAGTGTACTGCATGTTGATGACTTCGAAGCGGTCAAGGCTGTTCTTGATTGCATCGAGTTCATCGTCAGAGATATCGTCCCCCATCTTTTCCAACTCATCATATGCCAGCATGCCGCCTGGATTCCCCTCCCCGAGAAAAACGGCGTGTTTCAGAAAGGGCAGCTTCGCACTTTCCAGCGTGCCGGGAGAGGTCCCCTTGAGTTCAGGAACCACCGTATAGAGGGTTTCCACATAATCGGTATCCTTGAAGCCTTCCACGAGAAAGACGGCCTTGGCATCGGACTGGTTGAGCACATATTCCAGCTCGGCCGACTTATAGTTGGTATTGACCGTGACCAGCACTGAACCGATTTTAGCCGTGGCAAACTGCAGAATGACCCATTGAGGAATATTCGGGGCCCAGATGGCGACATGATCTCCTTTCTGGATCCCCATGCGCAGCAGGCCCTTGGCAACACGATCAGTCAATGCGTCGAATTCACGATAGGTCAAACGCAGGCCGCGGTCGGGATAAACCAGGGCATCATGCTCGGGGAAACGGTGGGCGATATCGGCAAGCAAAGAGCCCATGGTGAAAGCGAGAGATTGCGCCATGCTGAAGCCTCCAATTTTAGTACTAAATTTTGGGATGCCCGAAAATTTGTTAAGCGATGTAAAAAACTGATATTTAAAGAGAATTTTTGATAACACGGATTTTGTTTTTCAGTCAATTCAAACCTTTTGCTCTTGCTTCGTTGACTCGGCAAAGGTGAAGCTCAGCATACCTGCATATTTTTTAGGCAAAAAGCTGAATGTCTCGTTCCAGGGGCGTTCGCCACGCCTGTCCTGAATTTTTTCACAGCGCTATCCACAGAAACTGTGAAAACAACGCAGGAACAGACATAAATCATTAAATTCCGGTATCTTGCCCACCAGGTCGGCCATGCGAGAATTGACCCGGACAGCGGTATCGCCATCAACCGGAATTTGATGAAAAAAAGGTGGCTGTACCAGGGGGGGGCCGATGCAAAGCGAAAGAAGAGCCGGGTTATACAGAGAAACCGCAGGTCGAGTCAGGCGGTGCCAGTTGTTCCGGGCAGATGGCGGGAAACAAATCTTTCAAGCTGTGTCATTTCCGCCAGGGACAGATCGATGAACTCACATCCCATACCGACAGGGAGGTCCGGTTTCTGAACCCATTCGGGATGATTGACCCAGGCCACACGGGCCGTAAACCTCCCCTGCGCACCCTGTTGTTTTTCCAGATCTGGGAAAACAACTTCGATGAGACTGTCGCGGGGATAAAGTATTTCTGTCTGCAGAAATAATCCTCCCGTTCCAAGATTAACGGTGATCCCCTGACTGAAATCACCATGAGGTAAATGACGGAAGCGGATATTGAGTTCGATTGAAGCGCGTAGAGACAAACGCCCCGGGTCGGGAAGGCCAAGAAGCCTGCGTACCGTTGCCAGCAGCGGATCGAGCGCAGTGGTCAACGGCAGAATCGCATCGGCGCCACTGTCACGGCAGCGCTCTTCATCCTCCATTTTCGGAGGCGCAAGCAGAATGATTCGGGTCTGCTGCAGTAAAAAATCATTCTTGACGCGACGGCAGCAGGAATCGCCTCCCCAAGGAGGAATATCCACCTCTATAACGGCAAGATCCGGCGCATCTTCTTCGATTATAGCAAAAGCCTCGCGGCTGTCGCTGCAGAAGGTGGTTTTGAATTCATCGCGGCAAAAAAAGCCGCGAGACAAACCGAGGCCGTGAGGATCGGAAACCGCAAAAAGGATTTTCTTGGGCATGATAATCACCACTCATATGGGAAAAATCGGCCCCTCGGCTTCAATGGGCACAATCGGATGGGTCACCTTTGATTTTTGCCAGGGCATGGGGAAGCGCCGGGAGAATCACCTCGAAATTTTCCCGCACCGCCTTTGGACTTCCGGGAAGATTGACAATCAATGTCTGTCCGCGGACCCCAACAAGGGCGCGCGAGAGCATGGCATGCGGGGTTTTGACCAGACTGGCGGCGCGCATGGCTTCGGCCATGCCGGGAATTTGATAATCAAGAATCCGCTGAGTCGCCTGTGGCGTCACATCACGAGGAGAAACACCGGTTCCACCGGTGGTCAGGATCAGGTCGAGTTCTCTGCCGTCACACCACTCCATCAACCGTGCCGTGATAAGATCCGCTTCATCGGCAATGATTTCATAATGCTCGACCGCCCCGAGAGAGGCCGACATCTGGTGCAGAATACGGCCGCTCTCATCCTCGCGCTCGCCACGGGCGCCTTTGTCAGACAGAGTCAGAATTGCGATACGAAAACCATTCATCAGGAAACAGCCTCGGTAGTGCCGTCACCCATCTTGATGACTTTTACCGGATCCTGCCGTGCCACCTCTCCCCCCTGGCGGACGACCGCAAAAATCCCCTCCTTGGGCATAACGCAGTCGCCGGCCTCGTAATAAATAGCGCAGCGTTCATGGCAGATCTTGCCGATCTGAGTAATCTCCAGGACGGCCGTTTCACCCACCTGCAGCAGGGTTCCGAGCGGCAGCGCACAAAGATCAAGTCCTTCGGTGGTCAGGTTTTCTGCAAAATCCCCGGGCCCCACATCAAGACCTGCAGCACGCATTTTCTCGATGCTCTCCAAGGCCAGCAGACTGACCTGACGATGCCAGTCTCCGCCATGCCCATCACCCTCAACCCCGAATCCGGGGACCAGTACGCCCTGCCCTACGTCTTTTTTACGCTGCCCCTTGCCGGGGCTGGTGCAGACGGCGATCAACTTTCCCTGCTGCATGAAATGCTCCTGTAAAAACGCTCCTCAGCGCCCCTTTTCTTTGCCCATCAGCATTCTTCGCGCGCTGTTGACGATAACCTGCGAAACATTACGGCTTTTTGAGAGCTGTTTCAATTCTTTTTCAGTAAAAGCCGACATGAAACGTAAAGCCTTCGGCAGGGGGGTGCGAGGATGAATGGCCAGGGCTTTTTTGATTTCATTGCTCTTGACCCATTCGGTATTGAGCAGAATAATCCGAATCAGGTCGTCGCTGGCACTGCGGTTGCGAGCCACGGCAAGCACCTCGCCATCGGTGATGCGGGGGTTTTTAAGCACGGCAGAAGAAACCAGCTTATTCGCGTCGCGCATAAGGATCGACCTCCACTCCTTGTCGCCCGTCAAAGCCATCTTGATCTTTTCAGAAACCGACAAGTCCAGAGACATCTGATATTTGGACTGATTGATCTCGCTGGACTCTGAAGGGTCATCTTCCCGACTGTGTTGCGATGACCGATCTTTACCCCCCTCGCCTTGGTTTTCATCACCTTCCCAAGGTTCGGCAGATTCCTCGGCCTGCAAATTGTTCTCGCCGTCAGCGACGCCAGATATTCTGTCTTTGATGTCCTTACCGGCTCTGGGGTTGGCCTGGATGGCCTCGAGCAGCTCGGGATCGGCAACTTTGAATTTTTCGTCCTCGAGCAACAGGGCAAGCGTTTGGTCCCCAGCCTCACGGGCAAGAAGCAGGAGCGTGCGGACCGAGACCCCTGGATTTTTAATCACAGATGCCATGCATTCCGCATCATCGCAGCGCAGGCGGGCAATGAGATGCAGAACCTTGGGAGGCGTCGCCGCGTCACTCAAGAGTGATCGCAAATGGAGAACAGGGAGTTTTTTCAGGGTCAACAGGGCCTGCTTGCGGATCTCTTCATCCTGTCCGAAGGCCAGGAAAACCAGGGCATTTGCAAAATCAGGGTCAGGCAGGGGATGCCGGGCCCTAGCAACCTCCAGGCGCTGATCGTGTGAAGAGTCTGGACCGATCTGCGCGGCGACCTGCGGACTGACACGCAGGCGCATACGTTCACCCTTTTCCATCATTGCTGTCGCCTTAAAATTCAGCGCATTTTGACGATGAGAGTCTCCAATCCGGCATCCTCCGCTTTTCGGGCAGCTGACCTGGCCGCGGAAAAGGATTCAAACGGACCGAACCGCAGAATCGACAATGGGACGTCAACACTGGTCCGTTCGACCTCAACATGAACTCCAGCTTCCGCAAGGCGGCGGGAGAGGCGCTCGGCACGATCTTCACTGCGGAAGGACCCGGCATAAACCACCATCAGATCACCGTCCTTGACGAAAAAAGGCTCTGCGCCCAGCTCTGTCAATCGGGCGATCTGTGCCTCTCCCTGGCTGGGGAAAAAGGTTCCGACCCGCAGCCGTACCATGCGTATCGGGCGTTGAGTTTCGAGAACGAAGGTTTCAAAGCCAAGATCATGCAGTTTCTTCTGGTCGGCGGCAAGATATGCAGGGACACTATAGGCACCGACCTGGACTGTGTAGACTCCCCGGGCGACAGCCTTCTCACGGGGCTTTTCGGAAGAAACCGCCTGCCCTGATGCCGGTTTGGCCTGCCCGGATTCAGCGGCAGGACCGGAATCCGTACCCGACAAAGAAGGAACGGTCTTCTCACCCTCGGAAACCTTTCCCGTAGGCGTATCCTGAACACTCCCCCGCGCAGAAGAGTCCGAGTCTCCATGCGCAGCCGTCTGTAATGCCTCTTCAGTGGCTGAGGTGGATCCTTCTTTTTTTTCTGCCACAGCACCACCCTCCGGCGCATCCGTGCCCGGGATGGGCTGCGGCTGGGTTTTTGCAGCGGGACGGGGAATAGCTTGTTTTTCAACGATGGGCTCCGCTATGCCGTCCGGCTTGTCCATTAGGTGTTCTTTTTGATCAGAAGAGGAAGATGCTACCTCAACTCCCGTACCTGCCTGTGATTGCGCCTGCGGTTTTCTGGAGACTTCCTTCTCCCGCCTTGGAATGGGCCGGGTCTCTCTTTTGGCAACAGACTCTCCCGCCGTACCGGGAAAATGCATTGACTGCTGGGGTGCAAAATAGACAAACCAGGCCACGGCAGCCAGAACGACCAACAGAAGCACAAGCAGAAGCAGGCGAAGGGATCGTCCCTGTGCGCGAGGCGAAACAGGCTCATTGGGCACATCCCCGCTGCGGACCTGAACATCTTTTTCCGGCTGCGGCCCCTGTTGGGCGGATTCTGTCTGCTGATCGGTCTCTTTTTTCACATCATCCTTGCCAGTCATCCGGATCGATCCTCCTGATGTCGCGCCAGAGCCCATTGCTGGAAAGCCAGGGCGTCCGGCGGCAGAAAAAAACCGGCCGCCGGACATCCGGGAGACACATTGGGGTGACAGTTTTCGGCCCGCTATTCGGCCTTTTTCAGATCCGCAAGTATCTTTGCAGTCATATGAGGCGGCACCTCTTCGTAGTGACTGAATTCCATGGTGAACATTCCGCGGTCAGAGGTCATCGACCTCAGTTCCGGAGCGTAACGCAAGACCTCGGCCATGGGCACCTGAACACGAATCATCTGGCTGCCGGCCTTGGGTTCAACGCCCAACACCTTGCCTCGGCGGGAATTCATGTCGCCGATGACATCGCCCATGCAATCATCGGGCACGCTGATCTCCATGGCCATAACGGGCTCCAGCAACACAGGCTTGCATTCCTCCATCGCCTTCTTGAAAGCCATGGACCCAGCGACCTTGAACGCCATCTCCGACGAATCCACCGAGTGGTGAGAGCCGTCGACCAGCGTGACTTTGAAATCAACGACAGGGAAGCCTGCCAGAACACCGCGGTGGGACGCTTCCTGAATGCCCTTGTCGACTGCCGGGATATACTGCCTGGGCACCACCCCGCCGACGATTTTATCCACGAATTCATAGCCGGCGCCGCGCGGCTGGGGCTCCATCTCAATCCAGACATCTCCGAACTGTCCCCGTCCGCCGGACTGCTTTTTGTATTTACCCTGCACCTTGGTGCGCCCGGTGATGGTTTCACGATAAGGCACCTTGGGCTCCAGCAATTCAACTTCCACGCCAAATTTCCGTTTGAGCTTTTCAACGGCAACTTCCAGGTGGACCTGCCCCATGCCCGAGATGATCATCTCGCGCGTATCTTCATCACGGATCAGGTTGAGAGTCGGATCTTCATCCATCAGCTTGTGCAGGGCGGTGCTGAGTTTATCTTCATCCCCCTTGCTCTTGGTACGCAGCGCAAAGGAAATGACCGGTTTGAGAGGCATGGGACTTTCGAAAACGATCGGCTTGCTCTCATCGCACAATGTGTCGCCGGTCGCGGTCACCTTGAGTTTGGGGATTGCAACAATATCGCCCGCGACGGCAAGGGACAGGGGCCTATGTTTCTTGCCCTCCATCTCGTAAATATTGCCGACGCGCTCGGTGGCATCTTTATTGGGATTATAGACGGTTGAGTCGGACTTGAGACTGCCGGAATAGATTCGCAGAAGAGTCAGTTTCCCGGTAAAGGGGTCGCTGATGGTTTTGAACACCATCGCAGAAAAAGGATCGTCCTCGTCCGGGCGGCGGACTTCGTCATCGCCGCTGAGAGGGTGGCGACCGTGCTGCTCGCCTTTATCGAGGGGCGACGGCAGGCAATGAATGATGTAATCAAGAAGTTGGCGAATGCCGATATTGGCGGTGGCACTGCCGGACAGAACCGGGGTGAAAACTCCCGTCAGGGTTCCCTCGCGCAGCCCGCGCAGAATTTCGTCTACGCTGAGATCTTCATTCTCAAGGTATTTCTCCATCAGTTCGTCGTCGGCATCGGCGACCGCTTCGAGCAGAAGAACACGCAGCCGCTGCGCCTCGTCCAGCAGTTCTTCAGGGATCTCCTGCTCTTCATAGGTTCCCTTCTCGTCGAACTGAAAAAAACGGGCCTTCATGCGCACCAGGTCGATCACGCCTTTAAAGTTTTCCTCAGCGCCGATCGGCATGGTCACCGCGACCGGGCGATTGTTGAGAGCCGCAGCCATATCGTCGAGAGCCCGCAGGAAGTTGGCCCGCTCGCGGTCCATCTTGTTGACGAAAGCGATGCGTGGCACCTCGAACTCGTCACACCAGTCCCATATCTGGCGCGTCTGAGCCTTGACGCCTGAGATAGCGGACACAATGACGACAGCACCGCCCAAAATACGCAGGCAGTTGCGGGTATCGTGCAGAAAATTGGAGTAGCCGGGAGTATCGACCAGGTGCAGGCTGTAGCCTTGCCAGTCACAGTGATGAAGACTGGAACTCAGGGTAATGCCTCGCTTGATCTCTTCGGGCTCGAAATCCATGTTCGAGGAACCGTCGGCGACGCGCCCCAAACGATCGACCATTCCCGTGTCGAACAGCATGGCCTCGACCAGCGAGGTCTTGCCGGCCCCTCCGTGCGCGACAATTCCAAGGTTTCTCAGCTTCGAGGTGTCGTACTTTCCCATGGCTTCTCCTTTCAATTCCATTCAGTGGCGACCGACTGTCGCATGGCAATCCGCGCAAAAACACCCAGCGGGGCTAACGCCCCATATGATTTTTTACCCGAATCCGTTCCACAACCTCCCGAGAATACTGACTTTAAAGATGTTAATGGCGTTTAAGTCTATCACTGCACCGGGGTACTGTCAAAACCGCGCCGGTGCCGTTCATGAATAATGCGCAGTCCTTCAAGGGTGAGGTCCGTCGAAACCTCGTCGATGGTAGTCGAACTTTCGGCGACCAGGGGGGCAAGCCCCCCGGTGGCGATCACCAGCGGTTGTTCGCCGCATTCGGCCTTCATACGTTCGACGATTCCGTCCACAAGACCGACATAACCGTAAAATATGCCGGCCTGCATGCTGGAAACCGTATTTTTCCCGATGACGTGCGTCGGTCTGGCGATATCCACGCGCGGCAGCTTGCTGGCCCGTTGATGCAGGGCCTCAGCTGCGATGCCGATTCCCGGCGCAATTGCCCCCCCCTGGTAATTGCCCCGTGCACAGATGTAATCGAACGTGGTGGCCGTACCGAAATCCACAATGATCAGGGCGCGGCGGTAACGCTCGTAGGCGGCCACACCATTGACGACCCGGTCCGCCCCCACCTCCGAAGGATGATCATAGCAGATCGGCATGCCGGTGCGGGTGTCGGCATCGACCACCAGAGGAACGTGCTTGAAATATCGACGGCACAGGGATTCAAAGGTCACCAAAACAGGGGGTACAACGCAGGAAATGATCACATCTTCGACCTGGTCGAATTTCACCTGCGCCAGGGCAAAAAGATCATGAATGACCACGGCGTATTCATCGACGGTGCGGGACTTGTCCGTGGTGATGCGCCAGTCGTGCAATAGCTGCCGGTTGCGGTACAACCCCAGAACAGTATTGGTATTGCCGATATCGATCGCAAAGAGCATGTCGCGCATCCTGTTTAATCGTCGCCGGAGCGTACATCACCGGAATAAATTTTTTCCAGAGTTCCCCCGGCATCAAGCAGCAGGGCTCCGGTTTGATCGAGCCCTGCAAAACGACCTCGAATACGATCTGTACCGCGATCGACCTCCACGACCCGTCCCCGCCAGCAGCACAGAGATTCCCACTGCCGCAGAACAGGTTCAAACCCTTCGTTGAGGTACTGATGATAGAGCTGCTCGAGTTTTTCAAAGAGATGACGTGCCAGTTCGGCGCGCGGCCATTTGCGCCCTGAGGAAAGAAAAAGAGAAGTGGCGGGATAGCGCAGGTCATCCGGGAATTGCGAGGCGGTCATATTGACGTTGAGACCGATGCCGAGCACCACGAAATGAACACGCTCGCTTTCGGCGCTCATCTCGTTGAGAAGCCCCCCGACCTTGCAATCGTCGATCAGGATGTCGTTCGGCCACTTGACGCGGGCCTCCATTCCCGAGAAGGAATTGATCGCCTGGGCCACCGCGACTGCCGAAACAAAGGTCAGCTGCGGAGCCCGGTGCGGAGCGATAGGCGGCCGCAGCACGATGGACGCATAAAGATTGACGCCGGCAGGGGAGGCCCAGCGGCGGCCGAGGCGGCCCTTTCCTGAGCTCTGAACATCGGCGATTACGACCGTGCCGTCAGCCACTCCCTCTTCCCCCATCAGCATGGCCTGGTGGTTGGTGGAGTCGATCTGATCGAACGCCTGCACATTTTGAGCGATAAAGCGCGTGTTAAGGCCGTTTTGAATCTCCGCCGGAGACAGAAGGTCCGGCGCCTGTACCAGCCGGTAGCCGCGTCCGCTCGCCGCCCTGATTTCATATCCGTGGCTGCGGAGCGCCTTGATGTGTTTCCAGATCGCAGTGCGCGAGATCCCCAGACAACGGCTTAATTCCTCCCCCGAAATGCATCCGTCGGCATGGCGCAGCATAGAGAGAACTTCTTCCTGGGCAGTATGTCTGGAATCGCGCATAGACTCCGAACCGATAAATGAGATTTCAAAAAAATTTCTGCAGAGACGGGCAGACCGATCCCAAAAAAATCGAGCAGCTCAAATCAGCTTCAGGCCTCGCTGTCGAACAGCATGGAGATATCGACGGCGCGACAGGAATGAGTCAGCGCGCCCACGGAGATCAGGTTGACACCGGTTTGTGCAATGCCCCGCACCCGGGTCAGGTCAACGCCTCCAGAGGCCTCGGTCAGGGCCCGCCCGGCGACCAGTTCAACGGCCTGCCGAAGGGTTTCATTGTCCATATTGTCGAGCAGGATGATATCGGCGCCGGCTTCGAGCGCTTCATGAACCTCGTCCAGATTGCGCGTCTCGATTTCAACCTTGTGGATATGAGACAGTCTTCGGCGGGCGCGCTGAACTGCAGCGGATATGCCGCCAGCCGCGGCGATATGATTCTCCTTGATCAGAACACCATCATAGAGAGCATAACGGTGATTGCGCCCGCCGCCGACGCGAACCGCGTATTTTTCCAGAACGCGCAGGCCGGGAGTGGTTTTGCGGGTATCAACAATCTGCGCCTCGGTTCCTGCCACTGCCGAAACAAAATGGGCCGTCATGGTCGCGATGCCGCTCATACGCTGCAGAAGATTCAGGGCGACCCGCTCTGCCTGCAGCAGACCGGCGGCAGGACCGGAGACCACTGCCAGCTCGTCGCCGATCTTGAGTTCATCACCATCCTGATGCCGGGCCGTGAATTTGATGGAAGAATCCACCATGGCAAAAACGCGGCATGCCACATCAAGCCCCGCCAGAGTGAAAGGCTCTTTTGCCACAAGTCGCGCCTGCGCCTGGGTTTCCGGAGCAATGGTCGCCTCTGTGGTCAGGTCACCGGCACCGATATCCTCGGCCAGGGCAGTGCGGACTATGCGTTCGATCTCAAACATATAAAACTCCATAAAGTTATATAAAAACAATTCCTTATAGCATACCACCCCCCCCCTCGCAATGCAAAAAAACCACGGTGTTTAAACCATACCGCGCGACGGTCTCAACGACCCGGCACAGGCTGAACAAATCGTATACGCTTTACTTTTGAGAGAAAACTTGTTAAAAACATACAAAAAATCGCATGATAATTATCTGAGCGGCACAGTGGCACCGCTGGAAGGGAAATAGGCGGGCCGTGTCGCCTCTGGTCGAGGCAGCAACTCAACTATCAGGGATATTTATGAAGGACCGCAACGATTTGATCTGCCCCAACTGTTTCGGCTCGGAGCACCGAAAAGAGCTGGCCACTGCCACTTCACGCAATGTGGTGCGTGATGGAGCCGCGACCGATCCGGACAGGCACATCCGCCCGGTGCTCAGCGATCGGGAAGGCACTTTGCACAAAATGTTCTGCAGTCGCTGCGGCCATGAGATCAAACGCGGGGGGAATCGGGTCTGAAACGATTCCCCCTTTTGGCTTTGCAGGCGGTCTTGCGCTTAAGTTTTTTTGCCAGGAGTTCGGTATGAAAATGTTCGCCTATTGGGGTGTTTTACTGCTGTGCCTGGTTGCAACGGGATGCGTGGGCAAAAACACATACCAGGCTAAAGTCGACGAGGCCACGGAACTCAGCGCCCGCATTGCCGACATGCAGGCCCGAATGGAACAACTGGAAGAAGACAGGCGGGACGCCCTCACCCGGAACAGCACCCTTGAGCGCAAACTTGCCGCGGCCCTCGAAAAAAACTCCTCCCTCAATCAGGACCTCCTGCGTGCCCGGGCGGATCTCGATCGCAGTGAAAAAGCGCTCAGCGCAAAAGATGCCGAAACCGGCAGAATCATCAGCGATATGCGGGGCAGGATCGACGAACTGGAAATTCGCAATCGCGAGCTGAGCCGCGAGGTGGAAAGAGAGCGCCTTGCGCGTCAGGCACGCCTGGCCGAGATGAAAAACACCTACGATGAACTGGTCGACAAGCTTGAAAATGAAATCGAACGCGGCGAAATTACCATCTCCGAACTGCAGGGCAAACTGACAGTCAATATGGTCGAACGCATCCTGTTCGATTCAGGCAAGGCGGATATCAGGGAAAAAGGGCTTGAGGTTCTGTCACGGGTGGGGCGAATTCTGGCCGAGTCCACCGACCGGGACATTCGCGTTGAGGGGCACACCGACAATGTCCCCATCAGCCCTCGCCTGCAGGAGAAATTTCCGACCAACTGGGAGCTTTCCACCGCACGCGCCACCAATGTCGTGCACTTTCTTCAGAAGACCAGCAACATCGCACCGGAGCGCCTGGTCAGTTGCGGATACGGGCCCTATCGCCCAGTGGCAAGCAACGACACCGCAGAAGGTCGGGCGCAGAACCGTCGCATCCAGATTGTGCTGGCTCCCGTCGAACCGGGCGATTCATCCCCATAACCCCGCCCGCCTCTAACGGATCAGCGCAGCAACCTCACCAGATAGATAAAGGTTCCGCCAACGGAAATGCTGGCCAGCAGATTCCCCAGGTGGCTGACCACGATCGAAAACTGATAGCGAAACGGGTATTCCCCGGCCAAAGCCTGCAGATCGTACACCTGGATATACAGGGCTGCACCTTTCCAGAGGAAAAGACAGACAAAGACCCCCATGAAAGCTACGAAACCGCGAGCAATCGGCGTGTCTTTAACGTTAAGATAAATTTTGCGCAGCATGTCGATATTAATGATCGACAAAAAGACCCAGTTGGCATTTTCGATAATGCGGATAATCTCAAGGGTCCGAGAGGAAGGCTCCGGATTGATGGCGACAAAAATCACCGAGCCCAAAATAACCAGGGCAGTTCCCATAAAGACATATCTTCGACGCCCCTCAAGCTCCAGAGTGCGTGAAAATACATAATACTCCATAAATCCGTGCGTCATCACCATGATCGCGATGGTGCCGATAATCGACCCGAGAGCCTGGATTCTGGGCAGATCAGCCCCAGGGAGAAAAGGGATCGCTGTGGGGATCACCACCCCAATCAGAATCAGAAAAAAGCCCAGCGAAATACTGGTCCAGACCCGGGCGCTGCCCAAGCTGAAATAAAAAGAGACGATTCCTGCAATCAGCCAGAAACCGAGTTGCAACAGACTCAAATCCATCGGCCACATCCTCCTGAAAAATATACCGATTCTTTAACCCGGGTTATTCATGAAGCTTTGTCGCGAAACCGGCAAGTGTCTGTCAGATCAGGCCTGGCACAGGGAGTTGCCCTGCAGACGTACTCACAGTACGTCGAAGCGCAAGCAGCGAGCACGGCCTGAGATGGCGGGCAATTGGCGGTTGCAGCAGAAGTTTTCATGAATAATCCGGGTTAAATTTTCACGCCGGAATTATCACGAATCCTGCTGCAGACGGGCTTTGACGCCCCTTTTCATTTCTTCCAGCATTCGATTGACCGCACTTGAACCGGCCAGCATGCGGGCGGCCTTATTAAATTTGACGTAAAAATCGACCAACGAAGCCTCCGTCATCGGTCCCTCGCTTTTGACGGTGCGCTCAAATTCCTTACCCGCCAATCCCGCGCCGGTCTGTCCCAGATGCTTGTGTGCGGTTTCGCGCAGGTAGTCCTGCACGTTCTTGCGCCGCTGCCGGTCACGCTCTTCATTGATCCGCCCCTGCTGCTCCTCGAACTTGCGCAGCTTTTCCTGATGCCGCACACGAGAACTCTGCCACAGTGAAACAAGATCTGAGGAATGCTGCAGATCGGTCAGCATCAGCTCTTCAAGATTTCTTGCGGACAGAACGTCAATCTTGGCGCCGGGAAGTCTGGCGACGGACATGGAAGTGTCGGCGGTCTTTTCAATCTCCGATGAACCGTCGTGAAAAAACCCAAGGGCATGGCCCTGATCATAAAAAATCAATGCAATACGGTCATCGGCGTAAATTCGCAGACAGCCATTCATACGCTTTTCTTTAATACGGGCAAGAAGCGCCTTGATGTCGATAAGCTTCAGGTCCTGCCCCTGGTACAGCAACTCACCATGAAGAAGGGCGTGAATGCTCAGGGCGACCTCGGGTGCCAGCTTGTAAATGTCGAGCCGTGCATCGCCCTGCTGGGACTCGTCAAAAATGCGCTCGATGGCATCTTCGGCGACCACTCGCTCGCCAAGCCCCTCGAACAGTGCGCTGACAAGTTTGCCTTTTTCATAAATCAGGACCCCGGTCCCTGGTCCCGTTTCGAACCTCAGGTAACCGGTGAAGCGGCCTGTCTGCAGCTTTTTCAAAGCCCCCGGCAGATTGACGCGAGCGGGATTGAGGCCTTCCTTGATCGGGTTTCCACGTGGCAACAGAATCATGCGACTAATCTCTTTCAATGTAGAATGAATTCAATGGCATGTTTTTATTTTTAGATTTTAAGATCCTCTACGCACCTCGGTCACTTCCCGGCCCAATGACGGAAATGTCGGCGAAGCCTGCAGAAATCCTTGTACCCCTGGGCAGCGAGAAATCTCTCCGGCCTTTGCCGCCCGTCCGCCAGAAAAATACGGACCGCGGGCAGTTCCTGCATCAGACGCCCGGTCATATTGACAAGCACCCGCGCCAAGCCTGTATCGCCCGGAGGAGCATGGCAGGTTTCCGGGGCGCCCTCTTCATTCAGCGCCTGCAGAGCCAGAACCAGACCGGGGTTCCAGCCCGGCTCATTTTTCACCAACGCCAGGAGATTGTTGCCCAGAACGGAAAGATCAACCCCGGCATTCTCCGCCAGCTCGTCCAGACAGGAATGGTGGATGAAGCCGTGGCGCCTGCGAGCGGTATCTTCCCAGTACCACAGACAACTGGATTTATCAGTATCCTCTCCGCAGCCGGGGCACTGCGGTTGGAACCGGGCGGCCCGGGGGCGAGAGAGAACCTCCTGTCGGCGGGTCTCTAACGTTTTTCCGCTCACAACCTCCTTTGCCTGGTCGTAACGATCGAGAACAAAGGCGGCCAATTCGCGAAATCCCTGCTGAAGCGGCCCCGCAGGCAAGCGGTGCATCACCGAGCAGAAGGGGTTCGTAGCTGAGGTGTTTTCTGCAAGATCAATGGTGTGCGCCAGCGCCAGCGGGGTCACTCCAAGGCCAAACTCTTCCGCATAAAGAATGAGGTATTCCTGCCACCGGGCATCGCCTCCGACAGGCGGCTGCGCTTCCACCTGATTGGGCAGCAGCCACAGGGCTTCGCGTTGCAGCCCGGCATCTCTCGCCATCTCCAATAGGACAGACAGGTCACGCCAGGGACGACGACCGCAAAGAGGCGCCAGTGCAAGGTCACATGTTTCCAGAACCCGACGGGTGGCGTCCTGCGATCCGGAGGGGGTGTCAAAGATGAAGATCCCTGCCACCGAGGAGCGATTCAGAATGCGGCACAGCTCCCCCTTTTCAGAGAAATTAAAATAGCCTCCACTTTCTCCGGCTAAGAACTGGACGCCGTACTGGCCCAGGTGAATCGCCCCGGCAAAAGAGCTGCCGGAGGAAGGATCTGCCGTAGCGGAAGATTGCTCTCTACAGATGGATAAATGATCCGCGACGTTGAAGTGGGGGTCGAGAGAGATCAGGGTCACCGGCAGATCTTCCCTCAATGCTTTGAGATAGATGGCAAGGTTGAACGCAATCGTGCTCTTCCCTGCCCCCGGAGTAAGTCCGGCAGTCGCGACTGCAAAAAACGGAGGGGAAGAATTCGAGGGATCGGCGCTCTTTCGGCTCATCCGGCCGCCTCCACGTCGAGATCCGCCCACCGTTCATAAAGCTCGTCCAGCTCACGGCGCAGCTCTTCATGACGGTCGGCCGCATCGCGTGCGGCCTGCGGATCGTTGAACACTTCCGGACGCGCCATCCGCTCTTCCAGGTTCGCCAGTTCCGATTCGTGGTTTTCTATTTTCTCCTGGATCTCTTCAAGATCTTTCTGTCGCCGGCGCTCGAGCCGTTTGGCTTCTTTTCGCTCGGCATGGGAAAGGGTGCGCTCTTCGGAATCGGCTGAAGAGGTTGCGGCAGAAGCTTTCCTGCCCTCGATCTGCTCAACCCGCTCACGGCTGTGACTGTTGTCGCCCTGCCGCTCCTTGAAACATAGAAAATCCTCGTAGTTGCCGGGGTGACTCAACACCTTCCCCTGCCCCACCTCCACGACCCGGGTCGCCAGATCATCGACGAAATAACGATCATGCGATACGAAAACCAGCGCCCCCCGATAATGGTGCAAGGCATCGAGCAAAACCTCTTTGGACTGCAGGTCGAGGTGGTTGGTCGGCTCATCCAGCAATAGAAGATTGGCGGGATGAAGCAGCATCCCGGCCAGGGCGAGGCGATTGCGCTCTCCACCGGAGAGGACGCCGACTTTTTTCTGAACGTCATCGCCGGAGAACAGGAAAGACCCCAGCACGTCGCGGACCCGCGGCACCATCTCAAAAGGAGCGGCGGCGGTGATTTCCTCGAGGACGGTCCGGTGCGGATCGAGGACCTTGGCCTGGTCCTGCGCGAAATAACTCAGTTTGAGATTATAGCCTGGCACGCGCTGCCCCTGCCAGGGATCTTCCTGGCCTGCCAGAATGCGCATCAGGGTCGACTTGCCGGCACCGTTGGGCCCGACAAGGGCCACCCTCTCCCCCCGTTCGACACTCAGGTCAACGCCGTCAAGCACCACCAGGTCGTCATAGCCATGCCGCACTCCTTCCAGGGTCAGGGCCAATCGCCCGCCTTTGGGGGGATCGGGGAAGCGAAAGGAGATGCGCTTACGGACCGGCGGCACTTCGATCCGCTCGATTTTCTCCAACTGCTTGACCCGGCTCTGGACCAGGGAGGCCTTGTTGGCCTGGTAGCGAAAGCGGCTGATGAACGCTTCGATGCGGGCGATCTCTTCATCCTGACGCTTCCTGGCCTCCCGCAAGGCGGCCACATGCTCATCCCGCACCCTGAGATAGTGGCTGTAGCTGCCGGGATATTCAGAGAGGCGCCCATTCCAGATCTCAACAATCCGATTGACGACGCGATCCAGGAAGAACCGGTCATGGGAAACCAGAACGACGGCGAACGGGTAGTTGGAAAGATAATCTTCAAGCCAGTCGCGGGCCGGCAAATCGAGGTGGTTGGTCGGTTCGTCAAGCAGCAGCAGATTGGGGCGCAGCAGCAGCAGTTTGGCCAGGCCGATGCGCATCTGCCAACCGCCGGAGAACTGCTCGCAGGGTTTTGTCCAGTCTTCTTCGGCAAAGCCCAATCCGTGGAGTACCTTTCCGATTTCAGCCTCCATGGTGTAGCCACCGCGCTGGTGGAAAAGTTCCTGCAGCTGAGAGTACCTTTCGAGATCGCGCGCATCGTTGCGGGCCGCAATATCGCGTTCGAGATGTTTCATCTCGCGCTCCATGGCCGTGATCTCATCCAGCGCGCTTCGGACCTCTTCGAAAAGCACGAGACCGGAATGCTCAAGCCCGTCCTGAGGGAGGTAGCCGATCGTGGTATCACGCGCCATCTGCACCTGACCCTCATCGGCATCGACCTGACCCGCCAACAGGCGCAGAAGGGTGGTCTTGCCGGCGCCGTTTTCCCCGCAGAGTCCGATCCGGTCCTGCGGACCGATGGTCCAGTCGATTCCGGCAAAAACAGCATGGTCGGCGAAATATTTTCTAACCTGTCGTAACTGAAACATGGCCTTTTTTATAACACAGCCCCAGGATCTCGTGAAGCAGATAAAAAGACTGTCTTTTTCCGACTTTGCCCTATCCAAAGCGGCATCTCTCTGCTATATTCTCCAAAACTAGCCGGCCTCGGCCGGAAGATCGACAAGAATTTCACAGACCCGTGCCGGCAGCGCAGTGCACGGCGATGTCTGAATAAAGAAAGAGACCATCAAGCTTTTTCCGCCGGCGCCTCCGGATCCCGATGGCCGCTGCGAAGGTTCCTTCACCCTGGGACCCGCCGCCGGACTATCACCGTTGAGGCCGCCGTGCCATCACCTGCACCTTGGAACACTGGTGCGCGAACCCGTTTCGGGAGGGCGATTTTTCGCACTTCCAGAAGGATTGAAATGAATGAGTCGTAAAATGCTGATCAACGCCACCCATCCGGAGGAGCATCGGGTGGCTATCGTCGAGGATGGTTATCTGACTGAACTCGATATCGAAATTACAGCCAAGGAACAGACACGCGGAAACATCTACAAGGCAGCAGTGATCAGGGTCGAAAGCGGCTTGCAGGCCGCTTTTGTTGATTATGGCGGCGAACGCCTGGGATTTCTGCAAATCAGCGAAATCCACCCCAGTCTCTACCCTCCCTCGCCCGAAGACGATCGACGGGGACGCCCCCGCATCAACGACATCCTGAGGCCGGGTCAGGAGATTCTGGTCCAGGTCACCAAGGAAGAGCGAGGCACCAAAGGTGCAGCCCTGACGACCTATCTATCGCTGGCCGGCCGCTACATGGTGCTGATGCCGGAGAGCCCCACCAAAGGGGTTTCCCGCAAGATAGAAGAAGAGTCCGAACGCAAAAAACTCAAAAAAGCCATGGCGGAGCTCGATCTGCCTGAAAACATGGGCTACATCGTGCGCACCGCTGGGATCGGCAAGGCGCCCGAGGAATTGCGGCGGGATTTCGAAAATCTGGTGGAGATCCACCGCGGCATCCAGGAACGTGCCCACCAGGCTAAGGCCCCCTGCCTCATCTTTCGTGAGTCCAACCTGATCATCCGCTGCATCCGCGACTATTTCACAGAAGACACCGAAGAAGTTCTGATCGACGATCCGGTTATGTATGAGGCCGCCCGAGACTTTTTCCTCATGCTGATGCCGGACAAGGTCAAGCTGGTCAAACTGCATCAGGAACGGCGCCCTATTTTCAGCCGCTACCAGATCGAAGAACAGATCGAAACCATCAACCACAACAAGGTAAACCTGCCGTCGGGAGGATCCATCGTTCTTGACACGACAGAAGCGCTGGTTGCGGTTGATGTCAACTCGGGCAAGATGTCCTCCGAACAGGGGATTGAAGCGACCGCCTACAAGACCAACCTGGAAGCTGCTGAAGAGACTGCCCGCCAACTGCGGCTGCGAGATCTGGCCGGCCTGATTGTCATCGACTTTATCGACATGCGCGACCGCAAGAACGTCCGGGCCATCGAAAAAAAGATGCGTGATGCCCTCAAAAAAGACAAGTCGCGCGTCACCGTCGGCCGCATCAGTCAATTCGGCCTGCTGGAAATGAGTCGTCAGCGGCTCAAGCCGAACCTGGCCGCGGCTTCATACCGGGTGTGCCCGCAATGCCAGGGGCATGGACAGATCAAAAGCGTTGAAACTCAAGGGTTGGCTTTTCTGCGACGCATTCAGGCCGCCTCCGCTGCAAAGGGCCAACTGCAGCGCATCGAGGGGCGCCTGCCGCTGGAAGTGGCGGATTATCTTCTGAATATCAAGCGGGAAGAGATCAGCGAGATGGAGCGGCGCTATGACATGGAGATCATCCTGCATGGCCAGGCCGGATTGCTGCCCCACGAAGCCGAACTCAATACCATCCGCCGCGAAAAAGAGGAAACGCCCTCCGATAACGGCGATATCGCGCCGATCGACCTGGTCTCCCAAGTCGACTCCGTGCTGAACGGCGGCAGCAACGAAAAAGGTGAAGCCCCTTCGGCTAAAGAGAGCGATGCCGCACCGAAAGAGGCCGCCGCTTCTGCAGCAGAAAACCTGCCGGCGGAGCAGGCCCCCCAAAAACGCCGTCGCCGGCGGCGGCGCAAAAAGACTCCGCCCAGTGAAGCCAGCGGCACAGAGGCGACACAAGGCACTGCAGAGCCCGCGCAAGAGGAAAAGAAGGAAAAAGAAGTCGCAGCGGGAAAAGAGGGGGAACCTGCCACCGACCAGCCTGCTGCATCCACTGCCCCCCTTGCAGAAAAAGAGCCTGAAGCGCTCTCAGTCTCTGACAAAACCACGCCCCAGCCAACCGAGGAAGGGGAAGAGACAGCTCAGCCTGAAGCGAAAGCGGAGACGAAAGAGGAGCCCCAAACGGCGCCATCTCGAGCGCGTGCCCCACGCCGCCGCAAACCCGCCCGATCTAAAGCGGCAGAATCGCCGAACACGCCGACTACAGCAGCGACTGAAGAACCCGCTGCGGACAAAACTGCTTCGATGCCTCCCCAAAAGAGCGCAGAGATACCCCGGGAGACGGTCGCTGCTCACGCCGAACAGAAACAGGCAAATCAACCGGAGCAAATGCCGGCACCTGAGGCAGACGCTCCGGAGGCGGAAAACCAAACGGCTGCTCCGCGCAAACGCCGGGGACGCCCCAGGAAAAACGAGGCAAAAAAAGAACAGGATCAGAAAAAAGAAAATGCCGAGACGTCTTCTGCAGATTCTCCTCCGCAGCAGGACGCGGCGGAGGGGGAGGCCAAGGAAACCGAGGCCAGGCCCGCACCTCGCCGTCGTACAACGCGCAAGACGTCGACCAGCACCAGGGCGACCGCCCGAAAAACGTCCGCAAAAACGCAAGGAGTTGCAGAGCCTTCCGAAAGCCCGAAGAAGGAGGCTTCCGGGGCGGAGGAACCGGGAAAAAGCGCAGATGCCGAAGCAGCACCCGAAAAGGCGACTTCGCCCCGAACCCGCCGCGCGCCAACGAAGCGAAAAACACCTGCACGCACCTCTAAGGCCGCAGCAAAATCGGCCGAGGCTGAAACCGAGTCGGAATCCGCGCCGGCAAAAGACGCAGACGCAAAGACGAGCCTGACTAAAAAGCCTTCCGGCACTGAAAAGTCAACGGCAACCCAAAAAGCGTCCGCAAAACCACGCACCCGGCGAACAGCGGCGCGCACCACCAAAACAGACAAATCTTCCCAATCTGAATCCTCCCCAGAGAAGGATCAGGAAAACTCTGATCAATAAATAAAACGCCGGAGGCGATCGAACCGCCTCCGGCGTTTTATCTGCGACATGGTTTTCAGTCCGCTAATCTTTTCTGAGGAAAACGACCAGCGCCCCTTCGCCGCCGTATCGCTGAGGGGCTCTTCCCCATTCGACCACCCACTTCCGGCCGGCGTCATCGAGGAAGCGCTCGATTTCGCCGCGCAGTACCGGCTCACTTTCCGATCCGCGCCCCCGACCGGTGATCAGCAACGCCACGCGGATATCCTGGTAGACGCAATTATCGAGAAAATAGGCGACACGCTGGCGGGCCTGCTCACGATCCAAACCATGAAGATCGATTTCAGCACCGGGAGTGAGGCGACCACGCACCAGGTCACGCATACGGCGGGGCAGAGCACGGGCCGGTTCTTCCGGAGGCAGCTCATCGCTGAAGGTGGCGTCCATCTGTCCCACAGCTTCAAGGAACAGGGACTGGTCATCTTTTGGCTGAACCGCCTCATCGTCCACGACGACGCGGTCGTCGCCTCCATCCAACTGGTCAGGGGATGGTGTGAACTTGCTCCCCTTTTTAAAAGGCTTGACGCCCATAGACACCATTTCTTCAAAGAAATCAAGCCCTTCATTCGGTGCGTGTGCGGAATGGGGAGCTGCGGGAGCGGGTTTGCCAGCCGCAGGACCTGGCTCCTTGGCGCCAGCGAGATCGCAGCCCTTCAATTCACTGAAAGGGCTGTTCTTGAACGTTTTCCTGCCGGCATTGCCGGATTGTCGCTTTTTACGGGACATGGCCTGACCCCGGCGGATTCTACCTGACTGGGTGCGGAAGACAATCAATCAGCGGCGCACAATCTTGCGGCGGCCCATGACCGAGCGCGACTGCTCCTTGACGAGATTGCCGGGCTTTTCCAGATGAAACTGCAGCCACATATCGCCATAGGCACGCATCTTCATCTTGCGCCCCGCCTTGAGAGCTTCAAGATTGGCCTCTAGCCGTTCATCGCCGCCGGTTTTCTTGATGCCTTTTTCCATGACGGAGACAGCCTTGTCTTTTTCACCAACCTTTTCCAGGCAGTAGGCGTAAAGATTCCAGAGCAGGGCTTCCTTTTTGGTGGCGGAAACGGCCTTGTCAAAGGTTTCGATCATTTTGCCGACCTGGTTGCGCTTCATGTAGCAGACGCCCAGCATCCCCATAGCGATCCAGTGACGCACAAAGGCCTTTTTCAGGTACTCAAAAGCTTTTGAAAAATCGCGTTTCATAAACAGCAGGGTGCCGATCTGGGCATCGATCTGCCCTTTGACGTAAAATTGCCATTTACTGAAGCGATAGCCGGACTCAAGGGTTTTGATGGCTTTTTCGGTTCGCCCGGCCTGCAGATCGTGCTGGGCGGTCTCCATCAGGCGTCCGACCTTTTTCATCACAACCCGGGTGATGACAATGAAAACCAGGGTGAAAACCGCCATGGCAATGAGGGCAGAAATCCACAATTCCAACCCGGCCAGCAGGTGAAGACCGACAAGAGTACCGGAACACAGAAGCAGAGAGAGGATCAGATTGAGCATAGGAAAAAGCGTGTCCTTTCGGCGCGGATGATGGGAATTCCGCCTCAGGGCGGGCAGCGGAATTCAGGGTGAGTGAGTTTAGCAATCCCCCCCTGAAATGTCAAAAACTTCCGTTGGACGATGCAGAAAGGTCAACGTGGCAGAGAGGGATGAAAAACTACGCGGTCAACGCCGAGAGAGAAGGGATCGGCAGGAAGCCCACTGTTTTTCATAAACTGGGTATTACCGCGCTGCAGCAGGGGGGCGTCAAGCGGTGCCGCATCGAGGCGAAAAACCTCGCCGCAAGGCCCTCTGCAGGCGGCGGTGGAGCCGGAGGTCCACCAGGGGCAATTACGGCTGGAAGTGACAAAGGCATAAGGCGTATGCAGCGTTCCCCGCAGACCTGACGGCAAGGGGTCGACTCCCTGGACGGGGTTGTCGAGTTCGACCCTGCAAATTCCCAGATCCCTCAGTATTTCCACCATCGCTTCGCTGTGCCAGCGACTGCGCCGCAAGTAACCAGCGGCGCCGCTGCTCTCGTCAAGAGGCAGGACCTGGGGTCCGCGCTTCTGGCCGGAAAGAATACGTCCGGCAACCACCTCAACGCCTGGGCAGAAGCTGCGCACCAGGGCCAGGGCGCCCCAATCCGAAATTACGATCTCGTCGCCCTCGTGCAGAAACTCAGAGAGGGCAGGCAGCAGTGCCTGCAGCCGCGGCAGAAAAGATTCGTTGAGGACCGGAAGAACGACCGAGACCCGTCGACCGAGATGATGAACCGACGTTATCTCGAAAACCAGCTGGCGCACAGGCGGGAGCAGCCAACAGCAGAATTCCGCACCGAGATAGACCCTGCCTGTTTCCGCGGGGAGGTCTCCATCAAAACCGGCCGGAAAGATGCAACGTTCGACTTCAGCCACTTTGCCCCGGCACGATCATAAGGGTCAGGCTGTCGCCGGGACGCAGCACGTGATCGTGATCCAGATTATTCCAGTTCATGATCTCCCGGGTGCCGACATTGTAACGCTGACCGATATCCCACAGGGTGTCTCCCGATTTGACTTCGTAAACCAGCCGTTTGGCCGCTTGCCGACTGCTGCGCGCCGACTTGGCGCCAGCCGCAGAGACAACCAACTTCTGACCGGGGCGCAGCAGGTTGCTCCATCCAAGTTTATTCCAGACGCGCAGCTGCTTCTCGCTGACCTCGAATTTACGGGAGATCTTCCACAGGCTGTCCCCTTCACGTACCGTGTAGGTCCGGCGGTAGGAACGGACATAATCGTCCTCGAGCTCATCCAGGGGACGGCTGGTGTAGCCTTGCCGCAGGGGTAGAATCAGGGTGGAGCCGATCTTTAGAGCCCGCGGATCGCTGACCTTATTAAGACGAACAATATCGTCGACCTGAATGCCGTGCCGTTTGGCAAGTTTGAGCAGTGTGTCTCCCGCAACAACCTCATGGCGCTTGTAGCGTGCGCGTTCAGCGACCGGGATCCGCAGATACTTCTCCAGAAATCGCTCGCTGCTGCCGAGCGGCAACCGCAGAGAATGGTTATGGACGGAGGGAGGCGTCGACCAGCGCTTGAGTTCGGGGTTGAGCCTTTTGATCTCTTCGTAGGAGACGCCGCACAATTCCGCAGCCAGTTCAAGATCGGTAGCCGTCGGCACCTCGACGACGTCATACTTGAGAGGCTCGTGGTAATCAAGATCGGTGAAACCATATTTCTCCGGCTGCTTGGCGATCGTGAGTGCCGCAAGAAACTTGGGCAGATAGTGCTTTGTCTCTTCCTGAAGATATTTGCCGCGCGAAATTTCCCAGAAATCCCGGCTGTCATACATTTCTATGGCGCGCTGAATCTTACCCATACCCGCGTTGTAGGAGGCCACCGCAAGGTACCAGTCGCCATCAAAGAATTCGTACATGTCGGTGAGAAAACGAGCGGCCGCGTGGGTTGCTTTCTCGGGATCCCGCCGTTCATCCAGCCACCAGTCGACATGAAGACCGTAAACGCGGCCGGTACTCTCGATAAACTGCCATGGGCCGGCGGCATGGGCCCAGCTGTAGGCACGGTCAGTAAAACCGGATTCAATCATGGAAAGATAGGCCAGGTCCAGCGGCAGGTCGTACTGGGAAAAAATTTCGCGCATCACGGGCAGGTAACGACCGGAGCGTTCAAGCCAGCGTTTGAATGTGACACGAGCCGAACCACTGTAGAGATCGATAAAATAGCGTACGCGGTCATTTTCGACCACGGGGAAATCAAAAACGACCTCGTTGCTCACCACCGTGCGGCCTTCCGCCTGTTCAAAAACAGGCACAGTCTCCAGCAATGCAATATCCTCGGCAGTTTCGCGGCTGAGTTCGGGATTCTCCTCAATGGCTGGAGTTTCCTGAGTCCAAAGCACCTCACTGGGAACCCTGCCAGTCTCTACTGCCCGGTCATCAGGTTCGATCAGCGGCAGACCCGATTGGTCCGGCTTCACGGCAGAGTCCCGGGCAGCATAAGCCGCGCCTTTCTCCCCGTCAGTGATTGAGGCCTCCCGGTTCAGGTCGAAAAGCCAGAAGGACGGCACAGAACAACCACAGCAGCTCAACGCCAGAATTAGAAGCAGGCATTTTTTCATCACAATTCCCTGGATTTTTGGACGTAGCCGTTACGCCTGCCCGACAGTGACTCCGACAAGGGACAGGCAGCACAATTGAATCTTTTTACGGTTCGGAGTGCTCACGCACCGTATCGGCCGACTCGCCCGGCCAGAAACGCAATTCAAGTTCCGAAAGCAGCGAATTAAAACTGCTCCGATCGAGGGCACTGACACCAATGGCATTGAAGCGACGGCACAAGGCCGCAACTTCCTGCGATGAAACCTTGTCGGCTTTGTTGAAAACCAGCTGCCGCGGCAAAGTGCCGAGATCGAGATCCTGCAAGATGCGCTCCACGGCGGCGATCTGCTCTTCAAAGCGTGGGTCGGAAATATCGACCACGTGCAGCAGCAGATCTGCGTCTTCAAGTTCTTCCAGAGTGGCTTTGAAAGCCCCCAGAAGACTCTTGGGCAGTTTGCGAATAAAGCCTACGGTATCGGTAATGATGACTTCGCGCTCCTGCGGAAACCGCAACCGGCGGGAGGAGGTGTCCAGAGTGGCGAACAGGAGATCTTCAGTAAATACGGCGCTTTGCGTAAGGGCATTGAGCAGCGTTGACTTACCCGCATTGGTATAACCCACAATGGAAATGATGGGGACCTGGGAACGGATGCGCCGCTGGCGTCGTTGGCGACGCCCCTTGGACAGAGATGCCAGCTGCTTTTCCAGGCGGGTGATCCGGTCGCGAATGCGGCGGCGATCGATCTCGAGCTTGGTTTCACCCGGCCCGCGCCCACCCAGGCCGCCCATCAGACGCGACATGGATGTGCCTTTACCAAGCAGGCGCGGCATGATGTACTTGAGCTGCGCCAGTTCAACCTGCACCTTGCCGTCCAGGGTATGAGCCCGGCGGGCAAAAATGTCGAGAATCAGTTGGGACCGATCGATAACCTTCATTTCGGTCATGGCACCGATGGCCCGCGCCTGTCCCGGAGAGAGCTCCTGATCAAAAATCAGCAGGGTCGCCCCCTGCTGCAGGGCGCGGATGATGACCTCCTTGAGCTTCCCCTCCCCCATCAGAAACCGGGGATGAATTTTCTGGGTACGCTGCACCACCTGGTCCAGCACCACCACGTCGGCGGTTCGCGCCAGTTCGGCAAGTTCCGAAAGAGAATCTTCCAGTTCAGCCCGCGGTTCACGGCCGGCCGAAATGAGAATCGCTTTTTCGCGGGGGTCGGAGAGGTCGAAAGTCTCCCCCATCTTGCGCTCCATCTCGGACTCAAGGGACGAGATGAAGTGAGGAAAGTCGAGGTGGAGGTCATGTACGGAAGGGGCGCTGAGCAGCTCGACCCCTTTTCCTTCGGGGTTTGGAGGCAGTAGATGCGCGTAATCGATGCGCCCGGGCAGGCCGCGCTCACCAACGGCAATGGCAGCCATCAGATCCAGGCGCAGCAGGGCTAGGTCGGTCAGATCATCCTGGGACAGGGGCTCACCGTTGAGGTGAGTATGGATGCAGCGCAACCCGCGCAGGCCGCTGCGACCCAGGCGGTAGCGAGAGAGATCGGGAATGACGATTTCTCGATCGTCACCGACGATAACATGCACCACCGTGCCCTGACGGTCGATCAGAACAGCGAGCTGGCGACGAATCTCGCCGGACAATTCCGTCAGAAAGCGGGCCAGATCCGGCCCGATGACCTGATCGGCAGCGGTGCGTCGTTTGTGAACCCGCTCAAGGGCCTTGATCTGGCTGGGCTTGAGTCCGGTCAGGTTGCCGTCAAGCACGCCGCCTCACCTCCTCTCGAGAAAAAACGGGGCCCCTGGAGGCCCCGTTCGATCGGCATGCGTCATGGCGGATTCAAGCATTCACGATAACGTTGAACCCGGCATCAACAAAATGAACCTCGCCGGTCACTCCACTGGAGAGATCAGAAACCAGATAAAGCGCCGATTTCCCCACTTCCTCCTGCGTGACGGTGCGCCGCAGGGGCGCAAAATCATCCATCAATTTGAGCTTCTCCTTGAACTGCCCGATACCCGAAGCGGCAAGGGTTTTGATCGGGCCGGCAGAGACGGCGTTGACCCGGATACCTTCAGGGCCCAACTCTGCCGCGAGGTAACGGACCGATGCCTCCAAGGCGGCCTTGGCCACCCCCATGACATTATAATTGGGGACTGCCTTCTGCGCCCCGAGGTAAGTCATAGTGACGATGCTGCCCCCCTCTTTCATCAAAGGCGCGGCATAGCGGCTGATCGGCAGCAGAGAGTAGGCGCTGATGTCCATGGCCAGGGAGAATCCCTCGCGAGAAGTCTGGCTGAAAGGCCGCTTGAGGTCATCACGATGAGCAAATGCCACGGAATGCACCACGAAATCAAGCTTGCCCCATGCTTTTTCAAGCTCGTCAAAGACCGCTTCGATATCCGAATCCTTCTGAACATCGCACGGCAGCACCAGCGACGATCCAAGACTTTCGGCAAGAGGTCTGACTCGCTTCTCCAGCGCTTCGTTCAAATAGGTAAAAGCCAGCTCGGCGCCGGCGTCGCGCAGAGCCCGGGCGATCCCCCAGGCAATACTCTTATCGTTGGCGACACCGAAAATAATGCCGCGCTTTCCTTCAAGAAATCCCATTATTCCTTATATCCTCCTTGGTATTCTCGCCTGTCGCCGCAACTGCATATGAGCAGGGAAAGGCCCACTCAACCAGTTGTCGGAGACGAACAGTCGAATAGGCATTTTTAACAAAAGCGTTGAACTAAGGCAAGGATTTAAACAACCTATTAGTTTTGTTTATATGAACATTCAATTTTTTATATTGTATGTTTTCCAAATGTTTGGTACTCATCTTGGCATGTCCGCATGGGGGCCGAAAGTAAAAAACAAAAGTCATTATGAATTACTACTTTCACGGGATCAGGCCATGCCCGCCCGCAGCATCATGGAGGCACTGAAATGAAAGGGAATCAGCCCAGAAAGAGCTTAGGATTTTTTATCCTCATGCTCCTCGCCATTCCGCTGACCGCTCTGGCCGGCCACGAAAACTATATCAGCGGACCGCTCAACAGCGGGCCGGAAGTGACTGCCGCCTGTCTGAACTGCCACGAGGATGCGGCCACCGACGTCATGAAAACCAGTCACTGGAACTGGAGCCTTAAACAGACAATCAACGGCAAAGAAGTCAACCGTGGCAAGAAAAACGCCATCAATAATTTCTGCGTCTCTATCGACAGCAACTGGCCACGCTGCACCAGCTGCCATATCGGCTACGGCTGGGAGGATGCCAGTTTTGATTTTACCGATAAAATCAAGGTCGACTGCCTTGTATGCCATGACACGACAGGGACCTATAAAAAGACCGCCACCGGCGCAGGGACCCCCGAGGAAATTGTTGACCTGGTGTACGTCGCAAAAAATGTCGGCACCCCCAGCCGCTTCAACTGCGGGTCCTGCCACTTCTTCGGCGGCGGCGGCGATGCGGTCAAGCACGGCGACCTAGATTCATCGATCAATTATCCCGAGCGGGAGACAGACGTTCATATGGCGGTAGAAGGCAACGATTTCACCTGCCAGACCTGCCACACAACTGAGAATCACGAGATCAGCGGCAACGCCATGGTCGTTTCCCCCTCCAACCAGACCCACATCGGCTGTGAAAGCTGCCATGTCGACCCGCACGCCGAAAGCCTGCTCAATGACCACATGGCGGCTGTAGCCTGCCAGACCTGCCATATCCCGGCTTTTGCCAAGCAGATTCCCACCAAAACCTCCTGGGACTGGTCAACGGCCGGACAGGATCTGGACGAGGCAAAAGACAAACACGGCAAACCGACCTACATGAAAAAGAAGGGACACTTCACCTGGGATAAGAACATCGTGCCTGAATATGCCTGGTACAATGGCACCGGCGGCGCATACATCCCTGGGGACAAGATCGATCCCGAGAAAACCACGCTGTTGAGCTTTCCTCTCGGCGACATCAACGACCCTGAAGCCAAAATTTCGCCCTTTAAGGTCCACACAGGAAAACAGATCTACGACACCGAACACAACTACCTGATCACTCCCAAAGTGTTCGGCAAGGGCGGGTACTGGAAAACCTTCGACTGGCAGAGCGCCGCCAAGCTCGGCATGGAGGCCAGCGGCCTCGAATACAGCGGCAGCTACGACTTTGCTCCCACTAAAATGTACTGGAGCATCAACCACATGGTCTCCCCCAAGGAGCACTCCCTGGGCTGCCTGGATTGTCATGGCGACAAGGGGCGCCTGGACTGGAAAGCCCTCGGCTATGAAGGGGATCCGCTGCGCACCGGCAAAAGCGCACGCCTCAAGTAGGCAATTGCAGCAACCAACATCTTGACCGTGAGCCTGACTCCCTTGCTCACGTTTTGGCCCGGCGCCCCCACGCCGGGCCTTTTTTTATCGGTGACCTGCCGGAGCTATTTCTCCATCATCACATATTTCAGGTAGCGTCCTTCGGGAAAAGTCACGGGGAAGGGAAAATCTTC
>JAXHUR010000035.1:0-31420 GCA_034189505.1 Thermodesulfobacteriota bacterium
TTTCGATGAACAATGCGACCCGAAAACCAAATATATCCCCTTCCTGCAAAGGGTGGGAAATGCTGCCGGATCTAACCGGAAAGCGTATTCTGGTTGTTGGCGATCAGCCCGAATGCCGTGACCTGCTTTATGAAACAGTCGTTTTGTGGGGCGGGGAATGCCATGAGGCGGAAAACCTGGTCCGGGCGCTGGAGCGCGCCCGGGAATTGGCCGCGCAGCCGGGAGGGCTCGATCTGGTCCTGATCGACCTCAACGCCTGCGGAGCGCAGGGGCTGGCGGCCGCGCGCAAGCTGGCGGCAGAAGGGAATCTCGCAGATGCGCACATTCTGTTTCTCAACGGTGAACCCTGCCCCTCTGCCGAAGCGGGCCTGCAGGCGCGCGCTTTCTGTGTTGAAAAACCTTTGAAAGTGGTGGATCTGCAAGAAGCCATTGCGCAGGCGCTCTGTGGTGGCGACGTCCGTTTCCCGCGGCGTGCAAAACAGCATCCCCCCACCGGACTTGCGCACCGTCCGCGGCGCATCCTGCTGGTGGAGGACAATCCCATCAATGCCCGTGCCACGCGCACAGTGCTCGAAAAACGGGGACACCAGGTAGCCACTGCGGAGAATGGTCGCCAGGCTCTTCGAATTCTGGCCGACCAGAGTTTTGATCTGATACTGATGGATGTCGTCATGCCCGAAATGGACGGGACCACCGCGACCCGCATGATCAGAGCCGGCGCCTGCCCTGCATGTGACCCGGCCGTGCCGATTGTGGCGCTGACCGCCCATGCCGACCCTCAGGACCGGCACGGTTTTATGGAGGCGGGCGTTGATGACTTTCTAGCCAAACCGTTTCAGGTGCCGGATCTGCTGGCAATCGTTGAAAATATCGGCCCTGAAGAGGGCTAAGGGGAAGGAACGGAATTTATGCGCATACTCATTGCCGAAGATGACTTTACCAGCCGTCGCCTGTTGCAGAAAATGCTTGAACCCTTCGGCTCCAGTGATGTTGCCACCGCGTCCGATCCCTATGTGGCTGCGCGGCGTCTTAAGGAGCAGGTCCCCGACGTCATCACCCTCGATGTCGAGATGCCGCGCATGGACGGGTTGACGTTTCTGCGCAAGATCATGAGCCAGCACCCCATACCGGTGGTCATGTGTTCGAGTTTGACGGACGACGGCTCGGACACCGCGCTCAAGGCTCTCGAATACGGCGCCGTCGACATCATCACCAAACCCCGCCTGGGCACGAAGCAGTTCCTGGAAGAAGCCAAAGTACGCATCTGCGACGCAGTCAAAGCAGCCGCCGGGGCGCGGCTTCGCCAATGAAGCGATCAGGCATGGCGGCGTCGACCAGGTCGTTTCTCTGGAGCGCGTTGCGCGCGAAGTCCTGCGGCTGGCCCATTGAGACAGACTTTTCGACTTCTCTCTGTCGTTGCTGCATTCACTCGCCTTGACGCCGACAAATCTGCTCGCTTACACTGACTTCTATCAAAACGATCGCGATTTACACTTCTCCAGGCTAAGGTCCACGCTTTTTCCATGAATGATATCCTGACCGATCCTCAAGGCGGGCTGCCCCCCGATTCTTCATTTTGGCGTCCCATCAGCCGGGAAGAGATCAATATGTTCGCCCGTGCGCTGCAAAGCGCGTTCGAGGTGGTTGCGGTCAAAGCCAAGGGCAACCGCCGGGTGCTCGACCGTATCGAGGATCCGGCAGAGATGATCCTTGAATTTTCACCCCAGGTCCATTCGCCCAAAAAATTTCTCTTTCCCAACTGGGAAAAGCTGTTTCGCTTCCGTCTCGGTGGTCGGGTTCTGCTGGAGCCGGAACGCGCGGCGACCCCCCGGGTGATTTTCGGCATGCATCCCTGCGACCTGCATGCGGTGCGGGTGCTTGATGACTGCCTGTTCGACGGTGAGGCGGACAGTGCCTATCGCGCCAAGCGGGAAGGGACCCTCCTGATCGGTGTGGATTGTGTGCCCGATGAACATTGTTTCTGCACCAGCATGGGAACCGACCGCGCCGCGGATGGATTCGACCTGTTCCTCCACCGCGTCGCCGGCGGATATCTGGTGCAGACCGGCAGCCGTCGCGGGGAGCGTTTGCTTCATCGATATGCGCCGGCAGTGGCGCGGCGTCCCTCCGAACCGCCCCTGCCGTTGCAGGCCAAACCGATTTCCCATCACCTTGATTTTGCTTTTGAGGATCTGGCCCCGCTGATGGAGCGCGTCTACGACCATCCGGTGTGGGAAGAGCTGGGAAGCCGCTGCCTGGGGTGCGGAGCCTGCACCATGCTGTGCCCGAGCTGTTACTGCTTTAACGTTGAGGATCGCCTCGATCTGGACCTGGCGGGTGGCGAGCGGGTGCGTACCTGGGATTCCTGTCAGTTCGATCAGTTCACCAAGGTGTCCGGCGGCGACGAGTTCCGCGGCAACCAGGCGGATCGGCAACGGCACCGGTTTTTTCGTAAATACAAATATCTGTGGGATAAATACCGGCGCACCGCCTGCGTCGGCTGCGGCCGCTGCAGCCGGGAATGCCTCAGCCGCATCGACCCTGTGGCCGTACTCAACCGCCTCCACCAGGAGCAGTCCCTTCCGGCTTCGAAATCCTCTCCCGCTGCAGAGTACCGTCCGGAGTTGGCTGAGATCCTGTATGTCGAGCCGCTCACGGAGAGCGAAAAGCTCTTTCGGCTGCGCATGCCGCATCCACTGGAATTCGAGCCCGGCGAATTCCTTGAAATCTCCGTCTTCGGCCAGGGGGAAGCTCCCTTTACCATCGCCTCGGCGCCCGAGCGCAGCGATGAAATCGAGGTGGTGGTTCGTGCTGCGGGAGCTTTGACCCAGGCCATGCACCGCCTGCGGCCCGGTGATACTGTCGGGGTGCGAGGCCCTTTCGGCTGCGGGTTTCCGCTGGAACGATTCAGCGGCCGCGATCTGCTGGTGGTAGCTGGCGGCATGGGGATGATTACGCTGCGCTCCCTGGTGCTAGGCCTGCTGGCACGCCGTGGTGACTATGGCCGGATCATGCTGCTTTACGGGGCACGCACGGTGGATCACTACCTGTTCCGGGACGAATTGGTTTGCTGGCACCGCGAGGGGAACATGGACTGCCGCTTTGCCGTGACGCAGGGGGACAACAGCTGGGGTGTGACCCGCGGCGATGTGGCGCACCTGTTGAAGGAACTCGATTTCGATCCGGCCCGGGTCACCGCCGTGGTTTCCGGTCCGGCCCGCATGTACCGCGCAGTCGACCCCCTGCTTTTCCGCTGGGGGATCGGGGAGGAGCACCTCTACCTCAACCTGGAACGCCACATGAAGTGCGGGCTGGGCAAATGCGGCAAGTGCCGCATCAACGACATCTGCGTCTGCGAGCAAGGCCCGATTTTCCCGTATACTCGAGTCAAGCATCTGAAAGAAGCGATCGAGCGATGAAAAAACGGGTCGGCTTCTTCGATTTCACCGGCTGCGAGGGGTGCCAGCTGACGGTTCTCAACCTGGAGGATCAATGGCTTGAGCTGATCGAACTGGTGGAAGTTGCGGCGTTTCGCGAAATCATGGCCGATGCCGGCGGCTCTCTCGACATTGCCTTTGTCGAAGGCAGCGTTGGGCATCCCCGGGAAATCAGGCGGCTTGAGGAGATCCGTGCGCGCTGTGAAGTCCTGGTAGCGCTGGGGTCCTGCGCCGACAATGCCGGCATCAATGCTCTGAGCCATTTCTGCGAGCCCCACCGGCTGGCTTACAGCGCTTATGGCCGTGAGGTGGAGGGGATAGAAAAGACCCTGCCCTGTCCTCTGTCCTGCTTTGTCAAGGTCGATGCCCGTCTTCCCGGTTGCCCGGTGGATGGCGGAGAGTTTCTCCACCTGTTGCAGGCGCTGCTGGTGGGGCGCACGCCGGAGCTTCCCCAGTATTCCGTCTGCGTGGAGTGCAAGCTGGGTGAATACCCCTGCACATTCGACCAGGGCACCGTCTGCCTCGGGCCGGTCACCCGTGCGGGTTGTCACGCCCTGTGCATCGCCGGCGGTGATCGCTGCCGCGGCTGCCGCGGCCTGGTGGACAACCCGCGCTCCCAGCCCTACCGGCAGATCCTCGAAGAGCATGGCCTGACAGTGGAAGATATCCTGTCAGAATTCCGGATCTTCAATCTGCCGCCTGAAAAATCTTGAAATCTCAACGGAGAGCCGCAGAAAGTGAGAAGAGATGGAGAGGTTGTCTTATTTTCTCTCCGTCTCTGCGTTAAAGCCTTTGACTTTAGGATTATATGAAAATCGAACTCAATCATCTCGCCCGTATGGAAGGGCATGCCAACCTGGTGGTCGATGCCGTCGATGGCGCCATTAAAGAGTGCCGCCTCGATGTGGTCGAGTCGCCGCGGTTTTTCGAGGAGATACTCAAAGGGCGTCATTACAGCGATGTGGCGCCCATTGCGGCGCGCATCTGCGGGGTGTGCTCCGTATCACACACTCTGGCTTCGCTGGCGGCCACGGAGCATGCGCTGGGTGTGGCTGTCTCCGACCAGACCCGCGGACTGCGGCAGCTGCTGAGCCATGGAGAGAACATGCAGAGTCACCTGCTGCACCTGTTCTTTATGGCGGCGCCCGACTATCTGGGTGTCTCCAGTCTCACCGAGCTGGCCCGCGACCGCCGTGAGCTGGTGAGCCGCGCCTTGCGCCTGAAAAAAACGGCCAATGATCTGGTGCGCGTGGTGGGCGGCCGGGCTGTGCACCCGGTGACAACCTGTGTCGGCGGTTTTTCCGTTCTGCCTGGGGCCGCCGAACTGCAGGAGGTCAGGCGCAATCTGGTGGCGGCGCTAGCTGACCTGGAAGAGACCGTCGCCCTGTTCGCCGATTTTGACCTCCTCTGGATGGGGCGCGAGACGGAATATATCTGCCTGCGGACAGAGCAGGCTTACCCCGGGCTTGACGGCGACCTGTTCTCCAGTGAGGGCGTAAGCTGCCCTGTGGCGCGTTTCCAAACAATGATCAGTGAATATCATCAACCCCACTCCAACGCCAAATTTGCGCGCGCAACACGCGAAAACTTCATGGTCGGCCCCCTGGCACGGTATAAAAATGCCGGGGAGCATCTGTCCTCCATGGCGAAGAAGGTCGCCGAGGCGCTGGGTCTTAAGCGCACGTCCGTCAACCCGTTCGAGGCCAATTACGCGCGCCTGGTGGAAGTGGTACACTACCTGGAATCTTCGGTCCACCTGATCGACGATCTGCTGCTCAAGGGGCTGAAACTCGAATCCGTATGGGTGCCGCCGGTAGCGGGTAAGGGGGTGGCCGCCGTCGAAGCGCCGCGCGGTCTCTTGTTTCACTCCTATGTCTATGATGAGAATGGGCGCATCGAGTCTGCCGACTGTGTCATCCCCACCGCACAGAACCTGGGAAACATCGAGGCCGACCTGCATCACCTGGCTCCTTCCCTTTTGCATCTGCCGCGCGCGGAGATGACCCGCCATCTTGAAATGCTGGTCCGTGCCTATGACCCCTGTATCAGCTGCTCCACCCACCTGATGAAAGTTGATTTTGTCTGATCACGCACATTATAGGCATCTGTAATCCGACTACGAATATACCGGCAGCGACTCCCCGGTGGGCAAGCCGAAAAAAGTCGAAGACGTTCAGGACGGCAAGGAATTCTCCATGTTCCCTGTCAGCGACACCGCCTGGGACATCAATGCATCACTGACGGTCAAGTTCCGATTTTTCGCACAACCCTGGAGTGGCAGCGTTGCATGTTCATGCCTGTTGCTGCAGCTTGCTTTTCTCGCATTAAATTCCTACCGCTTTATGTAAACTGTTCAGCAGGGGACGCAGGACACGTTGGCATCGTTTTCGATGACAAACTCGCCTGCCGCTCAAACAGCTGCCTCAGAACCTAACCTCCGTACCCTGCGGTCTTGGCGAGCGTGCCTGCTGAACAGTTGCAGATTTTCTTTATAATTCCACCGCGTCAATAGTTCTGCTAGAATGAAACTTTAAGACCACTTTCATTCCGGGTTTTCTTATGGTGCATTATTCTTCCGAAAAACCGCTGAAAGCTGTTCTGTTCGATCTCGACGGGACCCTGCTGGATGTGGAAATGGCTGAATTCATACCAGCTTATGTTCAGGGACTGGCTTCGCATTTCACCGACCTGGTCGAACCGGATCGTTTTGCCGAGACAGTGCTGGCGGCGACTTTCGCTCTGATTCGGGACGACAGGGTGCGTACGAGCAACGAAGCGCTTTTTCTCGAAGCCATGCACAGCCGCCTTGGCATCGAGGCGGTCGAATTTGTCCGTCGCTTCGATGCTTTTGTCGAAAACGGTCTGGGCAAGCTGGCCTCCATGGTGCACGCGCTGCCTGCGGCCAGGGATATCCTGCGACTCTGCTTCGACAGGGATTTGACGGTGGTGATTGCCACCAACCCGGTTTTCCCCCGCTCTGTCATCGATGCCCGCCTTAACTGGGGAGGCTTGCATGATTTTGACTATTCCCTGGTGACCAGTTATGAAAATACCCGCCTGTGTAAACCGCACCCGGGGTATTTCCATGACATTCTGACACAGTTCGACCTTGACCCTGAACAGTGCCTGATGGTCGGCAACGACACCGAACACGACCTGGCCGCTGCCCAGGTCGGGATTCCCACCTTCCTGGTGGAAACCTGGATGATCGACCGTCTCGACGGCGTGTTTCAAAGCGATATGCGCGGAAACCACGACGGCCTGCTGGAGTTTCTGCAGAAGGTTTGATTCTGTTTCCCGGTCGCCTGTATGATTAATTGACACAAATTATCTTTGCCGGTATTCTGGTCTGGATTCATGGTTCTTGTCCAAGCGTCTGTCTTGAGCAGCGCAAGATCCATAAACCTTGATGGAGGTCCTATGCCCCGATTGGTTGACAATCCAAATCTGGCCTTTCGCCTGGCGCGAGCCATTGTTTCCGACATCGCCCTTTACAACCAGGACAAGGTCGCGTCCGGAATCAAAAATGACAACATTTTCGATGTTCTTGCAGAAGAACTGGAAGAAGGTCGCGAACATTTTCATACCCGCGTGGCGGAGGATCTGGCCGGACGCGACCAGCTTTATGATCGCGCCATCGTCGATGTGATGATCAAGCAGGCGGGTAAAATCGAAAGCGCAATCTGGTAGATGGCAACTGAACATAATTTTTTATTCGAGGCGCAGCAGGCTCCATGCCGCCTGGATCATTTTCTCGCTGACGAACTGCCCGAACTGAGCCGTTCTCAGATAAAAAAGCTGATTGCGGATGGACATGTCCAGGTCGACGGCCGGGTGACCAAGGCCGGAGAAAAGCTTAAAGGGGGGGAGCGCCTGCGTGTCGTCGAGCCCGCCCCGCAGGCTGCCGCGCCCGTCGCCGAAGCGATTGAGCTCGAGGTTCTTTACGAAGATTCACATCTGATCGTCATCAACAAACCGTCCGGTTTGGTAGTGCACCCCGCGGCGGGACACTTCACTGGGACGCTGGTCAATGCCCTGCTGCACCACTGCACCGATCTCTCGGGGATCGGGGGTGAGTTGCGACCGGGCATCGTCCATCGCCTCGACAAGGAAACCTCCGGTGTGATGGTGGCGACCAAGGACGATGCCACTCACCAGGATCTGTCCCGACAGTTTAAAGAGCATTCCATCACCCGACGCTACCTTGCCCTGGTGCACGGCATGGTACAGAACAACCAGGGCGTGATCGACCGCCCCATCGGGCGCCACCCGACCGATCGCAAAAAGATGTCGAGCCGCAGCGGGCGGGGGCGGCGTGCCGTGACCCGGTGGCAGGTCCTCAAGCGTTTTGACCGCGATCGCCTGACTCTGCTGGAATTGACGCTTGAGACGGGGCGCACTCATCAGATAAGAGTCCATTTCGCCGATATGAATCTGGCCCTGGTCGGCGACCCGGTCTACGGCAGCGCCTCCCGGACCAACGCCCTGCGCGACCTGGAACTGCGCCGGCTGGTGCAGTGTCTGGGACGACAGGCGCTGCATGCGCGGCTGCTGGGTTTCGTTCATCCCGCCACAGGGGAGTATCTGGAGTTTGAAACCCCTCCTCCCGCCGATTTCCAGGCGGTACTCGACCATCTCGACCGGCTCTACGCCGAGTGATTGCGGGCTTGACCCGCGCCCCCCTCTGCATTTAACCTCTGTAGCGACGCGGCGTGCGCCGCGCCCTTCATTCCACCAATCGGAGTTACATCCCCAAATGAAAATGGCACGTCAAGGGAAAATAAACTATCTGCAGCCTTCATGGGCGGCCGATTCTGCGGTATGTGCCGGCTTCACCTCGCGCAACGGCGGTGTGAGTCGCGCCCCCTATAATTCACTCAATCTCGGCTTCAATACCGAGGACCCGCGACATAATGTGGAGGCCAACCGCTCCTCCCTGTCACGCTCCTTCGGCCTGCCGCCGCACCTGCTCCTGACCGTGCAGCAGGTCCACGGCACCGATCTGCTGGTAATCGATCAGCCCAACCCCGATCTTTCTCATTTCCAGCAATTAAGCTGCGACGGCATCATTACCAACCAGACGGGAATCCTGGTGGGCGTTCTGGTGGCGGATTGCTTCCCCGTCCTGATCTACGATCCGCATCAGCATGTGGCGGCTACCATCCACGTCGGCTGGCGCAGCGCGGCGGCGGGTATTCTCGGCAAGGCGGTGCGTTCCCTGTCCCAGCTGTTCGACAGTTCCCCTGAGACCCTGGTGGCGGCCATCGGCCCCGGTATCGGTGCGCATAAATATGAAGTCGACCGCCCGGTGCGCGATGCGTTTCGGGCCGATGGGCAGCCCTGGGATGAGCTGGCGAGCCCTCAGGGTCTGGGGAAGTGGCGCCTCGACCTGCGCAAAGCCTGCATCCTGCAACTGCTCAAGGCAGGGCTGCGGGAGGAACATATCGAAGCGGCCGATGAGTGTACCTGCTGCCATCGGGAACTGTTTTTCTCTCACCGGCGCGACCAGGGGAAAACGGGGCGCCAGATGGGATTCATGCTTCTGTCTTCTCGAGGATGAAAATTGACAATGCCGTATCCGGTCGTCTTTTTTCCCTGAGGAATTGCCCATGTCCATCAAAATAATCTTTGCGGATGATCACGAAATCTTCCATGATTGTGTCAAGGCCCTGTTTGATTCTCATGGCAAGATTGAAGTGCTGGCCACGGTGAGCGATGGTCGCGCTGCGGTAAGGCTGGCAGAGGAGCTCAAGCCCGATGTGGTGGTGATGGACCTGGCCATGCCGTTTCTCAACGGCTTCGATGCCACCCGCCGCATCGTGGCCGAAACTCCCGGCGTAAAGGTCGTCGCTTTATCCAGCCACAAGGATCGAAAGTTTATTCTGTCCATGCTCAAGGCCGGTGCACGGGGCTACGTGGTGAAGGATTCAGTTATTGCCGAACTTGTGCAGGCGATCGAGGTGGTCGTGTCCGGTGGAATGTACCTGAGTCCCGGCGTGACCGATATCGTCATGAACAATCTGCTTCAGGGTGATGAAGAAAGAGCCTCCTCTCCCTTTGACAAGCTGACTCCCCGAGAACGTGAGACCCTGCAATTGCTGGTCGAAGGTACCCCGGTCAAAGATATCGCCGATCTGCTGAATGTCAGCGCCAAAACCGTCGAAACTCATCGCCATAATATAATGCAGAAGCTGGGCGTGGAATCCCTGCCCGAGTTAACCAAGCTGGCGATTCGAGAAGGCTTGACGACCTTGTAAAACCCTTTTCCTCCCCCCTCTCTTCGAAGGTGTCCACAGCTTATCCACAGAAAGTGCATCCGTCTAAGGGATTTCGAAGTATAAAATAATCAAATTTCGGATTAAAATCAGGATTTTCCTGATAGGCATTTTAAAAAAAAAGAGCTATGGTATTTTCATCATTTTGGCTGAAACGGATTTATTCCGTTATCTCAAAGAGATCGCATGTGAAGGAGGGGTTCCGGAGTTTTCTTCCGGGGCTTGAGAATCATTGCCGTGAAATGGAGGGCTCGTTCGGATCTATTCCGGGCGGGCCAGTTTTTTTGCCTGAACACTGATTCTAATGGTCTTCGGGATGGTCGTGATCGTGGGGTTCCTGCTCATGATGTGGGTGGGCATGGTCATGATAGCGGGGGCGCGGTGGATGACAGTGAGCCTCAGTGTCGGCGCCGTGCAGATGGATATAGGTGTGTGCGTGATTATGCTCGTGCTCATGGGGATGACTGTGTTCCAGGTCCCCATGCCGGTGGCGGTGCTCGTGCAGATGCCGGTGACGGTGGCTGTGAGCATGCTGGTGCTGCAGAGCCCTGATCTCGCGGCAGTGCTCCCGGCGTGAGGTGAGAGTCAGCAGATTGAGGCGTGCGCGGTCCTGGTCGTGCAGAAACTCGTGAGTGCTGTAATCCCGAACGATCTCTCCCTGGTGCAGAACCACCGTTCTCTGTGTCAATTTTGCGGTCAGATAGGGGTCGTGGGAGACCAGGATGCGGGTCTGGGGCAGCCCCTGCAGAATGTTCAGCAGCAGTTCTTCTCCCTGTGGATCAAGACCGGCGGTCGGTTCATCGAGAATCAGAATATCGGGTTGCATGGCCAGCACGGTGGCGATGGCCAGCCGTTTGCGCTCTCCGCCCGAGAGATGCTGGGGGATGCGATCTTCGTAGCCTTGCAGGTGGACCTGTGTCAGTGCCTGATAAACGCGTTGGGCGAGCGCTTCTTTTTTAACCCCCATCTGGCGCGGTCCGAAAGCGACCTCTTCCGCACATGTCGGGCAGAAAAGCTGGTCGGCCGGATCCTGAAAGATGATTCCGATCCGCCGCCAAAGATTGCGCCGACGCCGTCGGTTGATCGGGATTCCCTCGAAAAGGTGTTCGCCGCGCCCCTCCAGGATGCCCAGCAGGCAATGCAGCAGGGTTGTTTTGCCGGCGCCATTTTCGCCGACGATGGCAACGCTCTCGCCGCGGTTGATCTTGAAATGGATTTTTCTAAGCGCCTGCGTTCCGTCAGGGTAGCTGAAGGAATAGTCTTTGACCGCGACCAGCGGTGAAGCCTCCGGTTTGGATAAAACCGCAGGATCGTCGGTCTCCGGCAGAAGCGGCTCGCGGCGGGTGGCTTCCGCCGCGAGGATGTCGTCAATGCCATCCAGGCGAAAAGAGAAATCCAAACCGTGCTCACGCAGAGACTCGGCATGGGAGACCAGTTCGCGCAGGGTGTAGTCATGATGCACCCGCCCCTGGTCGAGTACAACGGCGCGCTGACAGAGATCGTATGCAAAAAGCAGGTCGTGGGTGATGCAGATCAGCGTTCCGTCATAGGCACGCAGCAATTCCCGCAGGATGTTGTCCTGTGCCGGGTCGAGGTTTGCCGTCGGCTCGTCCAGGATCAGAACCTGGGGGCGCATGGCCAGCAGAGTGGCCAGGGCGCCGCGCTTTTTCTGACCGTAGCTCAGGTGGTGAGAGGGCTTGTATGCCAGATCGGCCAGCCCCACCTGGGCCAGTGCGTCCCGTGCCCGCTGTGCACATTGCTCCGCACTCAGCCCCTGGTTGCCCGGCCCGAAGGCCACGTCTTCGAGCAGGGTATTGCAGAACAGCTGGTCGTCGGGGTCCTGAAACAAAAGCCCGACCTCAAGGCGGGCCCGTCGCAGATGTTCGCCCCGCAGCGGCTGCCCTTTGTAGATGACGGTACCTGCCTGGGCCTCGAGCAGACCGTTGAGATGATGCGCCAGGGTGGATTTCCCGGAACCGTTCTGTCCCACCAGCGCGATGCGGTCGCCGGGTCGAATGGTGAGATTGACCTGCCGCAGCGCCTGGTGACCGTCAGGATAGCTGAAATCAAGATCGCGAATCTCGATCAGAGCCTCTCTCTCCCGCGGTAAAGATGTTTCAGAGTCAATAAAGTGCATTTTTATCCAAAAAATTAAAGGATTTTCCTCTGCGCCTTAGATACTTTCTCTCCGCCTCAGCGTTAAAAAAATCACCCTCCCAGATAGAGTCGATCAACCCCCAGCAGCACCATCCCCAGCAAAATCCAGAAGGTTGCCTTGAGCCAGTCTCCGATGGAGGAGCGAAAGCGATGCAGCTCCTGGAACGTGCCGTCGTAGCCGCGTGCCAGCATGGCGTCATAGACGCGATAGGTTCGCTCAAAACCACGCACGAACAGCATGCCGAGAAAATTGCCGGTCATTCGCAGCGTTTCCATATTGGTTCTTTTGCGAAAACCGCGCACTTTCATGCCGGTTGCCATGCGGCGCGTTTCCTCCAGGAAAACGAATATATACCGGTGCGCCAGGTGGATCATGCGGGTGATCTTGTCGGGCACGCCCAGTCGGCTAAGGCCTTCAAGCGTGACGGACAAGGGCGCGGTGGCCAGAAGGGGTTCCATCAGCAGGGCGACAGCAAAGGCTTTGCAGCAGATCGTCAGCGCCAGAATCGCTCCGCGCAGGTTGAAGGAAATTCCCTCCATTCCTGCAAAAACGACAAGCGTATCCTCCGGCTGGGTGGGGACGGTCAGGGGCATAATGACGATAAACATAACCAGAAAACCCGACATGGCGAGCAGGCGGCGAAGGGCTCGGTAAAAAGGCAGGCGTGCAAGTGGTACACAGATCAGAGCCATAAGCATCGCCGCGGATGCCGCAGGCAGGGAGCGAACGGCCACAACGAAAAAGGCGAATGTAATCAGGGAAACCAGCTTGAAGCGCACATCCCAGCGGTGAAAAAGTGATCGGGTGGTTGCGCTGTCGCCCAGTTGAGGGATGGACCAGTCGCGATCAGTGTGGTTGGTGTTGCTGCGCTTACCACGGCGCGTCAACCAGGCCAGCAGACCCCACCCGGCCACCAGCCCCGCTGCCATTAAGGCCAGCACGGAGCCGGGCAGAATTATCGTAGCGCCGGCTGTGAAATTCATGAAGCCTCTGCGGAAAAGGGAGTTGAGCCCGCACGCAGCAGTTCAGGTTTAACCCGCAGCAGAAAGGAGACGGTGAAGGCACTGACCGCCCCTTCGATTGCGATAACCGGCAGATGAGCCAGAAGAGCAATGCGGGCGACGCCGGAGAAATCCTCACCTCCGGTGGTCAACAGAAGCGCAAGAAGCAGCGCGGAGAGCACCGTGCCGCCGCCACCGGCCAGGGCGGCGGCCAGCATGTGGCGTTTCGGGCCATGCCCTTTGAGTTTCTGAAAGGCGAAACCGCAGGCCAAAGCCGGTATCCCCATCATCAGGGTATTGGCGCCGAGAGCGGTCAGGCCGCCGAATTGAAAAAGAAGACTTTGGAGCAGCAGCCCGATAGCAATCGCAAGAAAGGAAGAGGGTCCGAGCAGCACCCCGACCAGGCCGGGAATCAGCATATGGACACTGGTCGGCCCCAGCGGCACGTGAATCAGGGAGGCAACGAAAAAGGTCGCGGTGATGACAGCTACTTTCGGCAGGTCTTTTTCTCCGGTCCGTCGCACGCTCCATGCGGCAATAGCTACGGATGCCACGGCGCATCCCAGGGTGACGCCGACCGGCAGGACTCCATCGGAAACATGCATGAGGTTCTACTCCCGTTGCCGCTCGCGGTGGCCGGCCACAAAGAACGCCACTCCAAAAAGCCCCAGGATATAGCCGATGCCGCTGAAAATATCTTCCATTCCGGGGTTCTCGAACTCCTGCCGCAGCATGGCGATCTCCCGGTGCAGGCGGCGCAGTTCCCGCTCCATCTGCGCATGGTGCTCCTCGAAAGAGGTCAGTAGTTGATCGCAGGTCTCACCGGCAGCGCAAAATCTCTCGCCGGGGGCGCAGACAAAGAGAAAAAAAAGGGCCAACGCCGTCAATCGACCTTTCCAACTCGCCATAGGGCTTACTCCCCAAAGGTGTATTTTTTCAGTTCGAAATGGTTTTTATGCCCCATGCCGGCATCAAGAATAATGACCAGATCCTCTTTCTTCGGGATCGCGAACGAGAACAGCCCCTTCTCATCGGTGCGGCCTTCAAGCAGCGTTTCCTCATTCGAATCGACCACGGTGATCTTGCCGTCTTCAACGGCCCGCCCATCGGGGAAATAGCTTTCGGTGTAGACCGTGTTCCCTTCGATATAGGCAAAGATATTGACCTTGTGAGCAAAGGCAGTGCCGGTCAGCAGGGTGAAAAGTACAAACATGCTCAACGGCAGGAGCAGCCTGGGAGATTTGATGGTCATGATGGGTCCTCTATTTCTGGTCAAGAGCTTGAACCACAGAGATCACAGAGAGCACAGAGAAAAACCGAGAGGCAGATCGGAGTGTAAGATTGCTTGGAAGAAAACTGAACCTTATAAGGTCATGTTTTTCTCATGTTTTTCAAAATCTCTGTGGACTCTCTTTTTTATCTCTGTTTTTTACCTCTGTGGTAAGAGTTTTTTCCTCGATTGGTTATTTCATATCCCGCGTATGCACCCAGTAGACCGCGCCGATTTCGACTCCTTTCTGTTCCCCTTCATGCTCCAGGGTCCAGTCGGCCAGGCTGAGGGCGGAGAATCCCCACCAGCCGGCGCGCGGCATGGCGTAGTGGAACACGCCGTCGGCATCGGCCTTGATCACCTGGGTGAGGAAGGCGTCGGCGGGTGCGGTGATCCATCGGGGATTGTCGGGTGATTCATTCAGATATTCCACTTCGATCTCGGCGAAAGGGACCGGTTGTCCGTCGCGCAGGACGCGGCCGGAGAAGAGGTTGCCGCTCCACAAGCCGTAAGGGCGGGTCATGGGGACGATCTCCGTTTCAAGCCCGACCGGTTCATCCCAACCTTGCTGCAGACCGTAAGCGTTGACGCAGACCTTGGTGTAATGAACGATGAAGAGGTCTTCCGCTGGCTCCCAGTAAGGGGCGGGCTCCATGTAGAAGGTGTAGTCTCCGGGACGCTTGAGGGTTGTCCCGGCGACCCAGTAAGTGAAGTTCTCCTCCTGATCGGCGCTCTTGCCGCGGGCTGCAGAGAGGGTCGGGAGCAGATCTGTTTTTACACCGTCATGCAGCACCCCGAAAACCCGGGGCCCGGCCATCTCCATATAGTGACCTTCCATGGGATGGATAAACTTGGCTGCAAGCTTCAGGGAAGGGCCGCTGTCGGAGGTAACGAGGGGTGAGGAGGGGATGATGGCGCCGAAATGAGCCCCGGCGGAGGTGCACAGGACAAACAGCAGGGCGGCTGTGGAGAGTAAAAGTCGAATCATGTCAGGTCGCTCCATTGAAAAAAGTCATGACAGGATCAGGCAAGCCCCTTGAGAGAAGTGATACAGGGTTGTTACTAAAGTGTGTTTTCGTAGCACGATCAACATAGAAAGAGACTCAACAATTGTCAAGTTTCAAACGAAACGGAGTGAAAAAGTGAAGATATTTTCAGGTCTGTCGGATTTTCCGATCCGGGGCAGGGCGCCCCGGATGGATGTGCCGGTAGGGTGCTACAGGCCGCGCAAGGAGACTTGTGCGGCGTATCGGGAAGCGATTTCTTCAAAGTGGCGCAGTGTCGCGGCACTATGGGCGCTGCACTTGCGCCAGTCGAGTGCCAGGGCGTGTTCGGGCACGAACTGCTGCAGAATCCAAAGCGGTGCGCCATGCAGCAGTTTGCCGAGTTGATGGAGGTCCGGTTCTTCGATCAACCCCGGCACGCAGGTGGTGCGAAATTCGTAATCGATGGTTCCCTTGCGCAGCAACTCGATGGATTGGGGCAGAAGCCCGAGATCGACTGGGGCTCGGTGCAATTCGTTGTAGCGTTCAGGAGCGGTCTTGAGATCCAGGGCGACGTAGTCCACAAGGCTTTCATTCATCAACTGTTCAAGCACCGCGGGCGCCAATCCGTTGGTGTCGAGTTTGATCTGCAGGTCGAGTTTCCTGATGCGGGCGAGAAACGCCGGCAGTTCCGGATCGAGAGTCGGTTCGCCGCCGGAGATCACCACCCCGTCGATGAAGTTGCGTCGTTCCTCGATTTCGTGCAGGAGGATATCGGCTGGATAATCGGGATGATCCTCGGGGGTGAGAATCAGCGAACCGTTGTGACAGAACGGACAGGTGAGGTTGCAGCCGCCGTAAAAGACGAGGGAGGCGATCCTGCCCGGATAGTCGAGCAGGCTTGTCCCCTGAAATCCTTTGATGCCCATGGCGTGAATCAGTGCTTGCCCTGGCCGTGCTCGACCAGAAACTCGCGGCGATCCTTAAACTCTTCTTTCTTGCCCTTGTTCCATTGCTGCACGGGGCGGAAGAAACCGCAGACGCGGGAGTAGACTTCAACTTTTGCTTCACATTTGCTGCTCATTGAACGCCTCCAGTGGGTAAGATGGTTCAGGCCGCCTCGTGGTCATGGTAGGGACACTCGAAGTGTTCTCCGGGGATGTAGCCATGCTCGGGGCAGATGGTAAAAGTCGGTGTAATGGTGAAATAGGGCAGATGGAAATTTTCGGCGATGCGGCGTGCCAGGAGCCTGGCGCTGCGCCAGTCCTCGAGGCGCTCGCCGAGGAAGCCGTGAAAGACGGTGCCGCCGGTGTAGCGGGTCTGCAGCGCATCCTGGTGGCGCAGGGCCTGAAAAATATCGTCGGTGCTGCCCACCGGCAGCTGGGTGCTGTTGGTGTAGTAGGGCTGGTCATCGCCGGCGGCATGGATTTCGGGAAATCGTTCGCGGTCGGCGCGTGCCAGGCGGAAGCTGGTTCCTTCTCCCGGCGTGGCTTCCAGGTTGTAGAGGTGATCTGTCTGGTCCTGGTAGCTTTCGAGCTTGCCGCGCATGAACTCCAGGGTTTCCACCGCCAATTTGTTGCCCGCGCCAGTCGTAATGTCGCGCCCGATGAGGTTGACACACGCTTCATTCATGCCGATCAGGCCGATGGTGGAGAAGTGGTTGTCCCAGTGGCTGCCGGAGCGTTCCTGGATTCCCTGCAGGTAGAAGCGGCTGTAGGGGTAAAGGCCGTGCTCGGTGAAGCGCTCGAGCTGCTTGCGCTTGATTTCCAGGGAATCGCGGGCGATATCCATCAATTCGCCGATGCGGTCGAAAAACGCGTCTTTGTTCTCCGCCTGATGGGCGGCGCGGGGCAGGTTGATGGTGACTACTCCGATGGAGCCGGTCAGCGGGTTGCTGCCGAACAGGCCGCCGCCGCGACGGCGCAGTTCGCGATTGTCGAGCCGCAGGCGGCAGCACATGGAGCGTGCATCCTCGGGGCTCATATCCGAATTGATGAAGTTACTGAAGTAGGGGATGCCGTACTTGGCGGTCATCTCCCAGATCGGTTCAAAGCGGGCGCTTTCCCAGTCGAGGTCGCGAGTCAGGTTGTAGGTGGGGATCGGGAAGGAGAAAATGCGCCCCGATGAATCCCCCTCCATCATCACTTCGCAGAAGGCGCGGTTGAACAGGTCCATCTCCTCCTGGAATTCGCCGTAGACCGAATCCACGAGCTGTCCGCCGATCACCACGGCCTCCTCGGCTATGCCCGCCGGCGGCGACATATCCATGGTGACGTTGGTGAATGGCGTCTGGAAGCCGACCCGGGTGGGGACGTTCATGTTGAAGATGAACTCCTGCATGGCCTGCTTGACGTCCTTGTACTTCAGGCCGTCGTAGCGGATGAACGGCGCCAGCAGGGTGTCGAAGTTGGCGAACGCCTGCGCGCCGGCCGCCTCCCCCTGCAGGGTGTAGAAGAAATTGACCACCTGCCCGAGGGCGGTGCGGAAATGTTTCGCCGGTGCGCTCTGCACCTTGCCGTAGGCGCCGGTGAATCCTTTGAGCAGCAGATCCTTCAGGTCCCAGCCGCAGCAGTAGACCGAGAGCATGCCGAGATCGTGAATGTGCAAATCCGCTTCGCGATGCGCCGCGGCGATGTATTCGGGGTAGATCTTGTTGAGCCAGTAATTGCTGGTGATATTGCTGGCGATATGATTGTTGAGTCCCTGCAGGGAGTAGCCCATGTTGGCATTTTCATTGACCCGCCAGTCCTCCTGGGCCAGGTAGCTGTCGATGGACTCGACCGACTCGCGCATGAATTCGCGCGTGCGGCGCAGCGATTCGTGCTGGCGGCGATAGAGGATATAGGCCTTGGCGACCTGGGCGTGGCCATTTTCGATCAGGATCTTTTCCACCAGGTCCTGAACGTTTTCGACTGTGGGGACGCGATCGTCCTTGTAGATCACCTCAAGGATACCGACCACCTGGCGTGCAATATCCGCGGGGCGCTCCATGTCAGTACCGCCCACGGCCCTCACCGCTTTGCAGAGTGCTTCAACGATCTTGTCCTGTTCGAACGCAACCACGCGCCCGTCGCGTTTGCGGATGAAAGGTACCATGCGCTTGTTCCCCTCCTGTCGAAATTTACCCGCCAGTCTTCCACAATAATTTATGCAGCCGCCGGCGCCTGAAACCGAAATTGAATTTAGCATAGAGATGAAAGCAGTCAAGGTAAAAAACACAACATGTAGATTAAAATTATCGGCCGCAACACCATATATTGTGATCAGTTCGTGGACAGGTTGTGGATAAGCAGGGGACGGAAAATCCCCGCCGGGCGGAGCAATCCCCCTCTGGCGGCGCTTGACCGCAATAAGGGAGCATGCTAGACAGTTTTTCAACCCGACTCGTTTTCCCCTGCATCTGTTTGCTGTTTTCGGTTGCCCGGTTCCCAGGTCTCAACGAAGGACCAGCAGAGACAGGAAACAGGTGTTCACCTTGCCCCTGGAGGGCCCTATGGCTGAAACCACCCGCTTCGGAATTTCCATCGACGGCCGCCTGCTGCAACAGTTCGACGATCTCATCGAAAGCAAAGGGTACGACAATCGCTCCGAAGCGATTCGCGACCTGATCCGCAACGCTCTTGTCGAGCAGCAGTGGTCCGGTGATGACGAGGAAACCGTGGGAACGGTGACTCTGGTCTATGATCATCACACCCGCGACCTGGCGGACAGGCTCACCGAGCACCAGCATTCGCATCATGAGGCGGTGATCTCGACCCTGCATGTGCACCTCGACGCGCATCACTGCCTGGAAGTGGTTGTGGTCAAAGGTCGCACGTCGGAGGTGCGTCGTCTGGCCGATGAGTTGATCGGCACCAAAGGGGTCAAGCACGGCAAGCTGGTGACCTCGACCACGGGAAAAGGCTTGCAGTGAACCAGGTATGGCGGCGTGTTGCGACAGAAAAAGTCGCATTGGCGGCTTCGCCCCCTGTCACAAGGCAGGGAGCGAAGCTGAAGCGAAGGGGTCGTGCGGGTCGAAAATGACCGGAGGGGCGGAACAGGTCAGCGATCTTCCAGCTTGTGACAGAAAAGGCAGCGCATGGGTGCTTCGCCGGGCTTGGCCGGGTGCTCCGGCGGAAAGGCGATCTGCTCTCCGTCGTGGCACCGCTCGCACTGGGCGTCGACCTCGATTTTTTTCATGCCGGCGTCGCGCATTTCGTAGAAAGGGCGGTGGGTTTGGTCGTAGGGGACGCGCGTCGTTTTGATGGAACCGGAGATGACATAAAAAGTGATGAAAACCGCTGCCACAATGAGCAGAAACAGCCCGTCTCTCTTGCGAAAAGTCATAGGAATCGATCCTTGTTCAAGGGTGGTCGGTCACTGTTCAGCGCGGGGTCGCAATTCTCATGACAAGGGCCACTTTTCGCCATCCCTGGCGCCAAACACCCTTGCCATGAGAACTGTGGCCCCGCGCGGTAAGGTAAATAGGAACGATCTTTATTCCCTGCCGGCCAGCACCGCACATCCGATGGCGCCGTTGTGCTGGGGGTGTTCGGGGGGCAGGGGTGCGCATCCCACGGCCTGGTGCAGCAGGTGCAGGAAGGCCTGATTGCGCGCCACCCCTCCTGTGACGAGCAGGGTGTCGCGGGGGAAGCGGCGCAGCATCGGCATCACCCGCTTGATCAGGGTCTGGTTGATCCCCGCGCACAGCTCCGACAGGGGGTAGCCTTCGACGATCTTGCCGATCAGCTCGCTTTCCCCGAAAATGCCGCAGGTGGCATCCAGAGGTACAGGATTTTCACTGTGGCGCGAGAGTTCGTCAAGATCGATTTCCAGAACCTGTGCCATGTTTTCCAGGTAGCGCCCGGAGCTTGCGGCGCACTTGTCGTTCATCAGGAAATCCTGCAGGATACCGTTTTCCACCCGCGTGACCTTGGTGTCCTGGCCGCCGAGATCGAGCAGGGTGAAGGTTTCGAGGCCGGTCTGAAAACGGGCGCCTGCGACATGTGCCTGGATTTCCGGAATAACCCGCGCGCCGGCCAGGTTGATGGTGTTGCGGCCGTAGCCGGTCACCACCATGGTCTCGGCCTCCTCTTTTCTGTCAAACAGGTCGAGAGCCGGGAAGTCGATCGTCAGGGCGCCGTCGCGCAAGCCGCCGTAGCGGCGGTAGAATGAGATGGTGTCGAATTCGCGCAGCCACAGCAGCTTTTCGTTGTCCATGGCGGCGAATTTGACTTTGCGGCTGCCGAGATCGATGCCGAGAGTTCTCATGCCTTGCGCCCCTTGAGCATTTCAACAAACCCTTCCAGGCGGATGCGGCCGCGGGCATCGAGGGGGCCGGGGCGATCTCCCTCCAAGGTCAGAACCGGAACGTCGAGCTTCCGGCGAACGATCAGATCCTCGATCTGGCGAAAGCAGAACGATTGGACGTAATGGATGACGCCGTCGACGCGCCGTTTTGCCACCTCCCGCAGGATGTCTTCCAGGCGGGTGAAAATATCGTACGGATAGGTGTAGCGCAGGTACTGCTCCTCCATGTCGGTGCAGGCAAAGGGCATGGAGAACTGGCGCTGGGTTTCGTTGAACACCACCCGCGCCTGCATCTCCTCCAGCGCCCCGTAGAGACCGTCGACAATGGGCGGCACCCCGATGTAGGCCAGTCTAAGGGTGTCCCGGCGGGGCTCGCGGGCGCGCGCCTGCTCGAGAAAGGCGTCAATCTGCTTCTCGTAAGCCGTCACATCGCCGTTCATGTCCGAGGTGCACAACTGGTAGAAGTTGTTCTCTTCACCGCTGACGCGATTCTCCTCCCAGCTGAGCCGATCGATTTCGTGAACCTTGGCGCGGACCCGGTCAAGTTCATCACGGGCGTCTTCCATCTCGGCGCGGGTGACGGCGAAATATTCGGCCAGTTGATCGATTTGCCGCCCGATCGCCTGTCGCGAGCGGTCGTGGGGATAGGAGAAGGGGATCGTCGCGGTCCCTCTGAGCGAGAGCACCTCCATCAGGGCGCGTGTATTTGAGCAGTCGCCTTCGGTAACCGCAATCACTTCATCGATGCCGTGACGGACCACCGCGCCGTAAAGACCTTTGATCCAGGCGCAGATGTTGCGGGGAAATCCATCGATTTCCGCCTCCTCGATCAGGGCCTGAGGGTCGGGTGCGGTAATGAAGATATTGTTGAGGTCCACCGGCCGCCTGCCTGCGGCCACCAGAACTTCAAGGGGAATTGTGGTGGTGAATCCAACCATGCCGTGCGTCAATCTTGAAAAGCTCCAGGGATGTCAGGGTGGATGATTCCCCGCGGTATAAATGCGTTCAGTCCGTACGGATGAAGACCAGGTAGATGACAATGCCGACCAGCAGGACCCCGCCGCCGATGAAAACCAGCAGCGCATCGTTGGTTCCCTCTTCCAGTGAGGTTCCACGCCCCATAGTGTAGGAGAGCAGCCAGGCGAATCCGACGCAGCCGACCAGGGTGGCCAGCAGCGTGCGCCATTTCATGACCAGCGCGACCAGCGCCAGAACCCCGCAAACAGCCAGGAACCAAGGGTTCGTGATCAGTTCGCCGAGGTTTGCCTCCTGCAGGGTGCGCACGACTTCATCGGTGCGCAGGTGGCGGAAAAAATCAGCAATGCGCGAAAGATCCATGGTGGAAAGGAATCCTTAAGCAGTTTGGTTGTTTTGCGCGAAAGCTTACTATAGCAGTTTCCTAATGGCTGCGGAAGGGGAAACCGCCATTTTTCTTGACTTTGCATGGTCCGTTTCCTACGATGAGCGGCCGATTGGTGCCTTTTTTTGGGCATGATCGGGGATTGCGGTTCCGTCATTGCACCAGGGCCGCGGAGCCTTCATCGGGAGAGAACGGGTGATTTCAGAACGTGCCATCGGGGTTTTCGACTCCGGAGTCGGCGGCCTGACGGTTCTCAAGGAGTTGAGCCGTCAGTTGCCGGAAGAGGAGCTGGTCTATCTTGGCGACACGGCGCGTGTCCCGTACGGCACCAAAAGCCCCGCCACCGTCACCCGCTATGCCCTGGAGGCGGCGGCCTTCCTGGTTTCCCTCGGCGTCAAGGCCCTTGTCGTCGCTTGCAACACGGCCTCGGCGGTGGCTCTGCCGGCCCTGGCGGCACGCTACCAGGTGCCCGTCTTCGGTGTGATCTGCCCCGGTGCCGCACGCGCCCTTCAGCTCAGCCGCGGCAGGCGCATCGGCGTCATCGGGACCGAGGGCACCATCAAGAGCGAAGCCTACGCCCGCGCTCTTCACCATCTGGACAGCCGCGCCCATGTGTTCGGCGTGCCCTGCCCGCTGTTTGTCCCGCTTGCGGAGGAAGGCTGGGCCGATCATCCCATTGCGCACATGGCGGCCAGTGAATACCTGATGCCGCTGCTGACCGAGAAAATCGATACACTGGTTCTTGGTTGTACTCATTACCCCCTGCTCAAGAACACCCTGTCTCAAGTGCTTGGTCCCCATATCGCCCTGGTCGATTCCGCCGAGGAAACTGCGGCCGCAGTTGCGCGCCGCCTGAAGGAAGACTTCCTCGCTCGTCGCACCCCCTGCTCGGCTCACCGTTTTTTCGTCACCGACGTGCCCGATCGTTTTGAACGGGTTGGCGGTGCCTTCTGGGGAGAGCCGCTGCATGGAGTCAAACAGGTGGAGATCGGTTGATTGAATGCCGGGCTGAAAGCGGAGATTCAGATATGGCTTCATGGCGTTCCATTCTTATATCGGCAGTTATTGTTCTCGGTCTGGCGGCAGTCTTTGCCTTCGCGTTCTGGGCTGGGAAAGTCAACCTGTTCGCCCCCACCTCGCCTGAGTTGGCGCCCACGCCCACCGAACCTCCGGTGATGCGCGAAATCATCCTCTATTTCAGCGATCCGCAGGCCGAATTTCTGGTGACGGAAAGCCGTGAGATCGTCGCGTGCGGCAGTGACCTGGAGTGTGTGCGCGCGGTAGTGGAAGAGCTGATTCTCGGTTCCAGGGAGGGGCTTATTGCGGTCCTGCCGCCGCAGGCGAAACTGCTGGCGGTGGAGGTCGAGGGACAGAGTGCCGTTCTTGATTTCAGTCGTGACCTGATCACACGCCATCCCGGCGGCAGCATATCGGAATTGTTGACGGTGCATGCGTTGGCCAACACGGTCGCGGTCAATTTCCCCCATCTGCGACAGGTGAGGATACTGGTCGCCGGAGAGGCGGTGGAGACATTGAAGGGGCATGTGGACGTGAGGGCGCCGATCGCCGCTGACTTCCGCCTGACGCGACCGCCGTCGGATGGCGAAACGGATGATCATCCTGATCAAGGAGGTTTGAAATGAATTCTTTTCTCAACGCCCTCGAGCAACGTGTTCTGGTCCTTGACGGCGCCATGGGAACCATGTTGCAGGAGCGGGGCCTGGCGCCCGGTGCGAGCCCCGAGGCGATGAATCTGGAGTCGCCCGAGGTGGTGGCGGCGGTTCACCAGGCCTATGCCGAAGCCGGGGCCGATATCATCGTGACCAATACCTTCGGCGGCAACCGGGTCAAACTCAGTCATTATCAGCTTGAGAACCGGGTTGAGGAGATCAATGCGCGGGGGATCGAGCTGGCGCGCCGCGCCGCGCCGCACTCCTTCATTGCCGGTTCCATCGGGCCCACCGGCCGCTTTCTCGAACCGGTTGGAGATGCCGGTTTCGACGAAATGGTCGAGGTGTTCGGCGAGCAGGTTCGTGCTTTCGCCGTTGCCGGTGCCGATCTTATTACCCTGGAAACTTTTCTCGATATACGCGAGCTGCGGGCGGCGGTTGTGGCCTGTAAGGAGTTCTCCGACCTGCCGGTGGTGGCGCAGATGACCTTTGACGACGGCGGCCGCAGCGTGCTGGGCACCCCGCCGGAGGCCGCAGCCGTCACCCTCGATGCTCTCGGGGTGGATGTGGTGGGGTCCAACTGCGGTCTTGGCCCCGAGGGAATTCATGCCCTGCTCGAGAAGATGCGCGCCGTGACCGCTCTGCCCCTTATCTCCCAGGCCAATGCCGGGCTGCCGCAGCTGGTTGGTGATCAGACGGTTTTCCCCGCCGGCCCCGAAGATATGACGGTGCTGCACGACCGCCTGATCGCCCTGGGCGTGCGCATCATCGGCGGTTGCTGCGGCACCACGCCGGAACATATCCGCGCCATCCACGCGGCCCTCGAAGGGCGCGACCAGACCTGGATCCCGCCCGCGCGCGGCCTGTATCTCTCCAGCCGCGGCACGGTGGTGCCGATCGGGGGGGAGGCGGCCTGCGCCATTATCGGCGAGCGCATCAACCCCACCGGCAAGAAAGGTTATGCCGCCGAGCTGCGGGAGGGCAAAACCGCCTATATCCGCCGGGAAGCCCAAGAACAGACCGAAGCCGGCGCCGTGCTGCTCGATGTCAACTGCGGGGCGCCGGGTGTGGATGAGCCCCTGTCTCTCGAGCGGGCCGTGTTTGCGGTCAACGGCGTGAGTTCCGCGCCGCTGGTGCTTGATTCCTCCGACCCGGAAGCCCTGGAGCGGGGACTCAAGGCCGCGGACGGCAAGGTGCTGATCAATTCGGTCAACGGCGAGCGTAAGAGCCTCGAAGCGGTCTTGCCGCTGGCCCGCAAGTACGGTGCCGCCGTCATCGGCCTGGCTCTTGACGAGGAGGGAATTCCGGCGGATGCCGAGGGGCGCGTGTCTGTGGCGCGCGCGATTCTCGATGCGGCTCTGCAGGCCGGTCTACCGGCCCGCGATGTGGTGATCGATGCGCTGGTGCTGACCGTTTCCGCCGAGCAGAAGGGGGCGGTGGTGACGCTGGAGGCTCTGCGGCGCATCAGGCAGGAACTTGGCCTGGCCACCGTGCTCGGGGTCAGCAATATCTCTTACGGGTTGCCCGATCGCCCCGTTCTGTCCTCCGTCTTTTTCGCCATGGCCCTGCAGGCCGGTCTTGACGCCGCCATTGTCAACCCCAAGGAAGAACGGATGATGGATGCCTTCCGCGGCGCCATGGTTCTGCTGGGCCGTGATCTCCGCGCCGAAGAATACATCGCCCACTACGGCAGCTTCAAGGCGCCGCCCAGAGCGCCGCAAACCGAAGGCCGATCCCTCGATATCCGCGCGCAGCTTGCGGCTGCCATCATCGAAGGAGACAGCGAAGGAGCGCCGGTCCTGGTGCGTCAGGCTTTCGACGAAGGTCTGACCGCAATGCAGATCAGCAATGAAGGTCTGCTGCCGGGGCTGGAGGAGGTCGGGCGACGCTTCGGCGAGAAGCAGATCTTTCTCCCCCAGGTTATGTTGTCAGCCGACACCATGCATGCGGCATTTGATGTGATCAAGGAGCGGATGCAGGGAGAAGCGGGTCCCTCATCCGGGAAAATTCTGATGGCCACGGTCGAGGGGGACATCCACGATATCGGTAAGAATATCGTCTGCACTTTGCTGGAAAATCACGGGTTCGAAGTCATCGACCTCGGCAAGAATGTGCCTGCGGACCGGATCGTCGAAGCGGCGCTGCGTCATAAGGTGGATGCCGTGGGGCTTTCGGCCCTGATGACGACTACCCTGGCGCGCATGGAGGAGACCCTTGAGCGGTTGCGGCAGGAAGGGGTCAAGGTTTTTACCATGGTGGGCGGTGCAGTGGTGACCGAGGATTATGCCGCGCGCATCGGAGCCGACCTCTACGGAGGCGACGCCATGGATGCGGTGCGCAAAATTAAGCAGATTCTGGTTAAATAATTTTATTTATATCCTCTTTAATATTGCGCCATTTCGCGGAGTGTGATATCAAGGACCGAGGTATGAAGCAGCTTTCGCGGGGGACCACATGGTTGTCGGGTTCAATCACAACGTGCGCTACAAGGGTGAACTCTACCATGTGCAGACTGAAGACGGTGGCCTGAAAAAACCTCAGATCATCACTCACCTTTACCGCGCTGGCAGCATCCTGTCCAGCAAGCGGGTCTCCTACGCCGACATTACCCGGGTCGAGAATCTGGCGCGGGTGGTTGAGGAGCTGATGAAGGAGCAGCATAAGGAGATGCTGCGGCGACTCAGGAATGGCGATTTCGACGAGGCCATTCTGGAGCGTTTTGGTGAGAATTCTTCGACGCTCGCTCAATTCCCCACCGTGGTCGAAAATAATGTGCCCGCCGCCTCCGACACGACTGCACGGGCCGTTGAAGTGCGGCGGGAAACCATGGTGCAATCACAAGAAACGGCTGCTCTGACGGAAGATATAAAAACTTCCGAAGCTCGTTCGCCGAAAGAACTCAGCCTTGATGATCTTGTCCTGTCCTACCTGACCGGAGGAGAGGATAAATAACTTACTGGATAAACAAACTTGATGCTTTCGCAAAAAAGCATCAATGTCGATGGCTAAGCAAAAAGCGCCAAATGCAAGGCGCGCGATTGTCGAGCAATGAGGCGTACTTACGTACGTCGAAGCAGCGAGAGCAATTGCAGCAACGCAGCAGTTGGTGAGTTTTTGCGACGCCATCAAAGGTGACTTGATCCCTGTTGCCAGGCGACAGATTCAGATTTTTGCTTTGGAAGGAGAAAATCATTCATGCTCGATGAGCAGAAGGTCCAGGAGTTGAACGATACCGCCCGTCAGTTGCGGGTGGATGTTCTCAAGATGCTCAACATCGCCCGATCCGGCCACACCGGAGGAAGCCTCTCGGCGCTGGACGTGTTGACTGTTCTGTTTTTTCACACCATGCGCCACGACCCCACTAATCCGCACTGGGCCGACCGCGACTGCTTTGTGCTTTCAAAGGGGCATGCCGCGCCGGCTCTCTATGCCTGCCTGGCTCATGCGGGCTATTTCCCGCGCGAGGATCTCAAGACCCTGCGTCGCCTCGGAAGCCACCTGCAGGGCCATCCCGATATGCGCAAGACGCCCGGGGTCGAGGTCTGCACCGGCTCTCTCGGGCAGGGGCTGTCCCAGGCTGTCGGGCTCTCGCTGGCGGCCCGTCTGCAGAAACGGTCCAGCCGGACCTATTGCCTGCTGGGCGATGGGGAGGTTCAGGAAGGGCAGATCTGGGAAGCGGCGATGGCCGCTGCCCACTACCAGCTTGACAACCTGTGCGTTCTGCTGGACTGGAACGGATTGCAGATCGACGGTGAGGTGCAGAAAGTTATGGGGGTGACGCCTCTCGGGCCCAAATTCCTCGCATTCGGCTGGCATGTCCTGGAAGTGGACGGGCATGACATCGCGGCCATCAACCACGCTCTGGACGAAGCAGCCCAGTATTCCGGAAAGCCGACCATGATCGTTGCCCGTACCGTCAAGGGCAAGGGCGTGCCGTTTTTCGAGCACAAGGCCAACTACCACGGCGTGCCGCCCAGCGACGATGAACTCGACCGCGCCCTGGAACACCTGGGGCATTCCTGATTTTCAGGGGAGGCTGTCAGGCGCTTGCAAATCACCAATATCACACATGGAGTTTAGAACGCCGTGAGCGAAAAAATAGCGACCCGTGATGCTTACGGGAAGACATTGCTGGAGTTGGGGCGCGAAAATACCAGAATCGTGGTCCTCGATGCCGATCTCTCCGGCTCGACCAAAACCGGAATTTTTGCCAAGGAATTCCCCGAGCGTTTCTTCAACGCCGGCATCGCAGAAGCCAACATGGTGGGCATGGCCGCAGGCCTGTCGGCCGGCGGGATGATCCCCTTTGCATCCACCTTTGCCGTATTTGCCTCGGGGCGGGCCTTTGAGCAGATCCGGCAATCGTTGGCTTATCCCAGGCTCAATGCCAAGATCGTCGCTACCCATGGCGGCATCACCGTCGGTGAGGATGGCGGTTCCCACCAGTCCATTGAGGATCTGGCCATCATGCGGGCGCTGCCCAACATGACCGTTCTCTGCCCCGCCGATGGCCCTGAAACCGCCGCTGCGGTGCGGGCGATTGCTGCATATGACGGCCCGGTCTACATGCGCCTGGGGCGCGCCAAGGTGCCCTGCGTGTTCGAAGAGCAATTCGACTATCGCATCGGCGCCGGCAACCTGGTGCGTGAAGGGACCGACCTGACCTTTGTCACGACCGGGCTGATGACCGCCCAGGCCCTTGATGCCGCCTGCATTCTGGAAGAGGGGGGGATCAGCGCCCGGGTTGTGCACCTGGGCACGATCAAGCCCCTTGATGTCGACTTGGTTCTACGGGCCGCCCGGGAGACCGGCGCGCTGGTTACCGCAGAAGAACACTCGGTTATCGGCGGGCTGGGCGGTGCCGTCTGTGAAACCCTGGCTGAAGGGTTTCCGGTTCCTGTGGAGCGCGTTGGCCTGCGGGACGTTTTCGGCCAGTCGGGAACGGCCGAAGAGCTGCTCCTTCACTACGGGCTGACCCCGGCGGAGCTGGTGGAAGCCGCAGAGAGAGTGCTCAAGCGCAAGTCGCGCTGACAAGTCTGTAGCGCTACGCGCGAAATTCTTATGAAAATTGTTCGTGGTACGCCTATTGGGGGATGAATCATTTTGCCGTTGAAGAGCGCCGGTGTCAGTGTGATCACAAAGGTGATCATTTTCAGCGTTATGCTTGTGGCGGTGGGGATTTCCAGCTTTGGATTCTTTCATCTCAAGCGTGAGCGTGAACACCTCTATCAGGTGTCGCGCAAAAACGCCCAGGTCCTGATATCGACCATCGAGCGGTCCATCTTCAATTCCATGTGTCTCGGCAATACCGAAGAGGTGCAGGCGATGCTGGAGACGGTCGGCAAAGGCCCCGATCTGGTCAACGTCCGTATTTTTCATCCTTCGGGGGTTGTGCTCAAGTCTTCCACCCCGACGGAAGTGGGGCAGCTGGTCAATGCCGCGGATTACGCGCTGTTCACCGAAGGGCGGCATGAGGGGATCTTCTCTCTGGGCGGCCAGGAGGTGATCGGAATCGTTTCCCTGATTCGCAATCAGCCCAATTGCGTCCGCTGCCACGGTCCAGGGGAGCAGGTGCTCGGCATTCTCAATCTCAACCTGTCCCTGGCCGAAACTCACGACCAGTTCGCTGAAACCACCCGCCTGTTTCTTTTTTCGACCCTCAGCATGATTGTGATTCTGGCCGTCGGAATCAGCTGGTTGCTGGTGCGGTTTGTCAAAAAGCCGTTGCAGCATCTTGCGCGCCAGATGGCCCGCGTGCAGAGCGGCGACCTGGGAGTGCGCATTACGCCGCGCTTTGATGACGAGATCGGCCAGTTATCCCACAGCTTCAATGAGATGGTGGATAATCTGGAGAAAGCCCGCGAGGAACTTAAGCACTATCACTATCGACAGATGGAGCGGGCTGATCGACTCGCCGCTGTGGGAGAGATGGCGACCGGGATCGCTCACGAAATCAAAAATCCGCTGGCGGGCATCAGCGGAGCTATGTCCGTGCTGGGTGATCAGTTTGATGAAGGCGACGAACGCAGAACGATTATCGCCGAGGTGCTTGACCAACTGGGGCGCCTGAACAAGATCGCGACGGATCTGCTGCACTTCGGGCGCCCGGCCAAGCCTCATTTCAGCCATATCGACGTCAACGAGCTGGTGCGCAAGACGCTCTTCTTCTCGGCTCAGCATCCGGAAGGGCGCGAGGTTCAAAAAGTTCAGGAGCTGGCCGATGACCTGCCTTTGATCTGGGTGGATGAAAAGCAGATTCAGCAGGTGCTGTTCAATGTCATTGTCAATGCCTTGCAGGCTATGCCGGAGGGCGGCGTTTTACGAATTTCAACATCCCGGGCTGAAGATGCCGATCGCATACGGATCACCATCAGCGATACCGGCCGTGGTGTGCGTCCGGAGCAGATCGAGCAGATTTTTACCCCGTTTTTCACCACCAAAACCCAGGGAACGGGTTTGGGATTGGCCATCTGCAAACAGATCATTGAACACCATGGCGGCACAATTATGGTCGAAAGCCGTCTCGGTGAGGGAACAACTTTCATAATTGAATTGCCGACTGCCGCCGCAGGCGGCTCAGAAGCCAAGGGAGAAGTGTCCGGTGCCGAAACAGAAAATACTCGTCGTTGACGACGAACACCTGATTCGTTGGTCGCTGGAGCAGAATCTCAATAAACAGGGCTATGAAGTGTTGACTGCCGGCTCCGGCGAGGAAGCCCTCATGGTGATTCGCGATGAATCACCCGACCTGATGCTGCTGGATATTCAGCTGCCTGGCATAAACGGCCTGGACGTGCTGGAAAAAGCCAAAGCGATAGACGAGGAGCTCATCGTCATCATGATTACCGCCCTGGGGGTTCTGGAGACGGCGGTCAAGGCGATGCGTATGGGCGCCTACGACTATATCAGCAAGCCGTTCAACCTGGACGAACTGGCGATTACTATCAAAAAGGCACTTGAAACGGGAGAGTTGCGCAGAGAGGTGGCGCATCTGCGCTCCTCTCAGACCCAGAAATTCGGCATTCACAATATCATTGGCGAAAGCCGCCACATGCACGACATGCTCGACATGGTCAAAAAAGTGGCCCAGAGCGATGCCAGCACGGTGTTGATCCAGGGAGAGAGCGGCACCGGCAAGGAGGTCATCGCCAAGGCTATCCATTTCGAGAGTGCGCGCGCGGACAAGCCGTTTATGGCGATCAACTGTGCTGCGGTGCCTGAAACACTGCTCGAAAGCGAGCTGATGGGACATGAGCGCGGTGCCTTTACGGATGCCAAGGTGCAGAAAAAAGGCCTGTTCGAGATGGCCGACGGCGGCACCATCTTTCTCGATGAGATCGGCGACATGGCCATGGGGATGCAGGCCAAGCTGCTGCGTGTTCTTGAGGAGCGCTCCTTCCGCCGCATCGGCGGTTCCAAGGATATCACCGTCGATGTACGCATCATTTCCGCCACCAACAAGAATCTGATGCAATCGATCGAGGAGAAGAGTTTCCGCAACGATCTGTATTATCGTCTGCAGGTCATTCCGATTTTCCTGCCGCCGCTGAGGGAGCGCAGGGAAGACATTCTGCCTCTGACCGAACATTTCATTCAATTCTTCAACAAAGAGTTCGGCAAGAACGTGCGCGGGATCTCCAAAATGGCGGAAAAATTTCTGCTCGAATACCACTGGCCCGGCAACATTCGCGAGCTGCGCAATGTAATCGAGCGCGCAATCATTCTGGAGAATGAAGAAACTCTGTTGCTCGAGCATCTGCCTCAGGAGATTGTCGGCAAGACCAGTACGGCGGCTTCTGCGCCGTTGAGCTTTCGGATTCCGCCGGAGGGGGTGGACATCGAGGAGGTTGAGCGCGAGTTGATCCGGCAGTCGCTGGAACTTGCTGAAGGCAACCAGTCCAAGGCGGCCAAAAAGCTGCACCTCGGGATCGATGCTTTTCGCTATCGGATGAAAAAATTCGGCTTTCTTTAACCCGG
>JAXHUR010000036.1:0-30900 GCA_034189505.1 Thermodesulfobacteriota bacterium
GCTCGCTCCTTGCGCTTCGACGTACTGTGAGTACGTCTGCAGGGCAACTCCCTGTGCCAGGCCTGATCTGGCAGACACTTGCCGGTTTCGCGACAAAGCTTCATGAATAACCCGGGTTAAATGCATGGGAGGCGACATGCAGTCCAGACCCGTCTTTATGAACCAGGATGAGCGGGACCGAGCGCCAGATGGGAATCGAGGATTTCGACTGCGCCTGCCAGGTTGAAGATACGGCGCCAGATGAAGTGGTTTTTGCGGCGACCTGCTCAATAGCGTGCGTTATTTCTCCGGCGATGCAACCACGCATTCCACTGTCATGCGCTCAGCCAGCCGCACGGTACGGTTTATCGGGGCACGTCATCATCTCGGCTATAAGCCGGGGCTGGACTGATCAACAGCCTGCAAAAATTTAAAACTTGCAATATGATGTCGAATTTCTTAAATTAACACTGTTTTTTTATTTTCCTAATTCAATAATTGCAGATTGAGAGAGATTCCATGGCGATCATCACCATATCTCGCGAAATGGGCAGCGGCGGCATCCCCATCGCTCACAAGGCCGCCGAAAAACTCGGCTACACCCTGGTAGACGGGGAGATGCTGATGAAGGTGGCGGAAAAATATGGCCTCTCCGCCGAAGCGCTGGAAAAGGCCGACGAAAAGCCGCCGGCATTCGTAGAGAAACAGGACTACCAGGTCGAAGTCGATCTGCACCAGATTGAGCTGATCATTCTCGAATACGCCCTCAAAGGCAACGTCATCATCTATGGACGCGGCGGGCAGGATCTGCTGCAGGAGATCGACAGCGTCTTCCGGGTCAGGGTTATTGCGCCCTTCGATCTGCGGGTGGAGCGCTGGGCGGAACGCGAATGGCTTGATCCGGATCTGGCCCGCAAGCTTGTACGCCGCAGCGATCAGCAGCGCGCCGGGTTCATCAAGTACTATTTCGACCGTGACTGGGAAGATCCCCTGGGTTATGACCTGATCATCAATACCGAGCGCATCACGGAGGAAACGGCCGTCCAGCTCATCTGTGAAGGTGTGGTGGATCCCGATTTACAGGAGAACAAGGCCGCCAACAAAAAGATCCTCAAGGATCTCATCATACGCAAGCGAATTGAAATCGGCCTGTTGAGTTCAGAGGTCGTGGAAGAACTCAACGTCGAAGTTTTTGTCAAAAACGGCAAAGCGACTCTGACCGGCACCGCTCACAGTGAAGACGAACGGCAGGAGATGCTGCGCGCTGCCGCGGCCTGCCCCGATGTTGTCGAAGTCATCGACCGTCTGCGAGTCATCAGATACCGCAACTATATCAACGAGAACTGATTTAAAGAAGGGTGAGGGGTGAGGCGTCAGGAGCAGGAACGCCATCACCTCACTCCTCACTCCCGGATCAGAACGCCGCATTACCGGTCGTACGAGGAAAGGGGATCACGTCCCTGATGTTGCTCATACCGGTGACATACATCAGGAAGCGCTCAAAACCCAGGCCGAATCCGGCATGAGGACAACTTCCCCAGCGGCGCAGATCGAGAAACCAGTCAAGACTCTCCGGGGCGATACCCGCCTCAATCATTCGTTTGACAAGCACATCGTGGCGCTCTTCGCGCTGACTTCCGCCGATGATTTCCCCGACGCGCGGCACCAGGCAATCCATGGCTGCAACCGTTTTTCCGTCATCATTCGAGCGCATGTAAAATGCCTTGATCTGCCGGGGGTAGTCGGTTACGAACAGGGGTCCACCCACAATCTTTTCCGTAAGAAACCGTTCGTGCTCCGACTGCAGATCACAACCCCACTCCACCGGAAACTGGAAATGCTCTCCGCAGTTCTGCAACTCCTTGACCGCATCGGTGTAAGACAGGGTTACGAACTCAGCATCAGCCAGATTTTCAAGTTTATCGATCAGCCCCTTTTCTATGCGGGTATCGAAAAATTTCAGATCATCGGCACACTCTTCCAGCGCAAAGCGACACAGGTAACGCAAAAAGTCCGCCGCAACACGGCAGTTCTCGGACAGGTCGGCAAAAGCCATCTCCGGCTCAATCATCCAGAATTCAGCCGCATGGCGGCTGGTGTTGGAGTTTTCAGCGCGGAAAGTCGGCCCGAAGGTGTAGATGTCTGAAAATGCCGTGGCGAAGGCCTCGCCCTGTAATTGGCCGCTGACCGTCAAGCCGGTGCGTTCACCAAAAAAATCCTGCGACCAGTCGATCATGCCGTCATTCAATGGCGGATTCCTGGGGTCCAGGATGGTGACCCGAAACATCTCGCCCGCGCCCTCGCAATCATTGGCGGTAATAATGGGGGTATGGACATAAAGAAAACCCCGGTCGCGAAAAAACTGGTGGACGGCAAAAGAAAGAGCTGAGCGCATGCGGAACACCGCTCCAAAGGTGTTGGAGCGCACACGCAGGTGGGCAATGGAGCGCAGATATTCAAAGCTATGTCGCTTTTTCTGCAATGGATATTGCGGATCCGCCTCCCCCAGAATCTCAAGTTGCTGCACCTGGAGTTCCATGGCCTGCCCTTTGGCCGGCGACGGCACCAGTTCGCCCCGAACCGCCACGCACGCGCCGGTGGCGACTTTCCTGATCTCCGGATAATTCTGCAGTGATGAATCCACGACAGCCTGCAGGCTGTCCAGGCAGCTTCCATCGTTAACCGCAAGAAATGCCACATTTTTGCCGACACGCACCGTCCGAACCCACCCCTTCACAAGGCAGGCTCCCGGCCGCGCATGACTTGACAAAGCTTCGCGCACGCGGGTGCGCGGAAGTAAAGACTCATCAAAATCCATTGGATCCTCGCTTAAATCGACAAAATTCGCGCCAGTGGAAAAGACCGCTCTCCGCAATTGCCCCGCGAAGCAAGTCTGCTACATTTAAACATAATCATGTCGTATTTTCACGATATCATCAACCGAGACCAGACTCATGCCGACTTTTCCCCGCTTTGCCATTCAGGGATTGAGAAAAAAGATTCTTTTCTGTTCGGTCATCTATACCCTCGCCGCACTTCTCATCGTATCGACGGTCAGTACCTGGCCGCTGCTGCGCAGCATGCGGCGCTTTGAGGAAACCAATCTGCTGCATGCCGTTCAGATCCGCACCCTGGCCGTAGAGGAATACCTCAACAGAATTAAAGAAATCACTCTCCAGATCAGCAGCCGTTCCCAACTGCGTCGTGCTCTCGACCATTATGCACAGCAGCGCTGGAGCCTGGATCGACTCAGGGAGTTCAGCGACCTGCGCATGGGCGAGGCATGTCAGGCCTCCAGCACGGTGCGAGGCCTCATCCGCCTGAGCGCCGACGGGCACACTGTGGCGCAGAACGGTCTTTATCCCACAGCTGACCGCAATCCTGAAATTTTTTCTCACCTTACCAGGCCAGCGGCCGCAATATACCTGGTGGATCCGTTTGTTCTGCAGGGGGAGTTGGTTCTGGCCGTCGTCAATCCCATCTTTTCATTTGAGGGGGCTCCTATCGGCCAGGATATCGTCTTTTTTTCCACAGCCAAGCTGCAGCGAATCCTGTGGGACAAATCCGGAATGGGAAAGACCGGAGAGAGCTTTCTTGGAAAGACCCCGAAAAATCAAGCCGTTCTTTTTTTCCCAGGCAGAAAAGGCGAAGAGGAAACGTACAACCAGGATATCCAGAGTCCTGTGCTGACAACGGCATTTGCCTTGTCTACCGCCGGGGAAACCGGGGTCAGTCGTATAGATCCTTCGCCAAACGGAAAGGGATTGGTCGTTGCCTATGCTCCCATCGGCGGAACCGCCTGGGGGCTGGTTCTAACCATGGCCGATCGGGAATTCATGGCGCCTCTGCGCGCGCAGATCGCCTCCCTGGCCGCTTCCGTGCTCCTGCTCACCGCACTGGGAGCCTTTGGCATGGGCGCCATTCTGCGGCCGATGACCGGACGCGTACTGGTTTACACGCGCGAACTCGACAACCTCAACCAGGAACTGCAGCAGGAGGTCAAAGAACGCCAAACCGCTGAAAACAATCTGCGCCGCAGCGAAAACCAGTGGGAGCAGACCTTTGAGGCCATTACCGATGCGGTAGCCATCGTGGACAGCCGCGGGCAGATTCTCAAAATGAACCGTGCCGCATCCTCTCTTGTGCGTGAACTGGGGAGTGCCTATCCCGGCAACGACGCACACGATCTGCTCTTCGATTCCCGCCATTTCCGGGACGACTGCTCCCTGGAGCAGCTCCTGCGCGAAAAGGAGCCACGCTGCTGTGAACGCACCTCCCCGTCAAATGAACGATTTTTCCATGTGGCCCTGTATCCGCTGATCGATCATGCCAATGAAGTCTGGGGCGGAGTCTATGTCACCCATGAAATCACCGAACGTAAAAAAATGGAGTGGGCCAAGGATGAGATGATCTCGGCTGTCAGCCATGAAATGCGAACTCCCCTGACAGCGATCCTGGGATTTGTGGAATTCATGCTCAACAACGAGGTCGACCGGGAACAGCAGATTGATTTTCTGCGAACCGTCCTGCAGGAGACTGAACGCCTCAACGAATTGATCAGCAATTTCCTGGATCTGCAGCGTCTGCAGGCCGAAATCGGTCAATACCAGTTTGCCGTGGTTGAGATCTGCCCGCTTCTCGAACAGGCCGTCGGCCAGTTTCAAATGACCTCTCAAAAGCACATTCTGCAGATAGAATGCTCAGAGGGACTTCCCCTGGCCAAAGCAGATGCACGGCGCATCTTGCAGGTCATCAAAAACCTGGTGTCCAATGCCGTCAAATATTCTCCTGAAGGCGGAGAGATCGTCTGCGCTGCACGGCAGGAAGGGGGGATGCTGCTTATTTCGGTGCGTGATCAGGGGATGGGCATCGCCCTGGCGGAACGGGAACGGATATTCGAACAATTCTACCGCATCGATGACAGCGAAAAACGCATACCCGGCGGGATAGGCCTGGGCTTGGCTCTGGTTCGCGAAGTGGTTCGAGCCCACGGAGGGAGAGTCTGGCTGGAGAGCGAAGTCGGCGCCGGCAGCACCTTTTATTTCAGCCTGCCGATCGCCGCGGACGAACAAGTCGATTCAGAGCCGACCTGATAGTGGCGGTTCTGAAATCATGCATGTTCACGGGCTTTGAGGAAGCGGATATCGGGCCACTGCTCGGCGACATGGTTGAGACGCCACTCGCTGGAGGCCAGGTAAGTCAGATGCTCTTCGGCATCGAGAGCCAGATTGCCCTGATTTCTCTTTTCGAACTCCTCCAGTTTGGCGCGATTGTCGCACTCGACCCAGCGAGCGGTGGCGTAATCGATTCCCTCATAGGTGGCATCCACCCCGTATTCATCCCTGAGCCGCGCCATCGTGACGTCGAACTGCAGAACTCCGACCGCCCCCAGAATATAATCGCTGCCGAACAGGGGACGAAACACCTGTACCGCGCCCTCCTCCGAAAGCTGTATCAGCCCTTTCTGCAACTGCTTGGCTTTGAGGGGATTTTTCAAGCGCACGCGGCGGAAATGGTCGGGGGCGAAGCTGGGGATACCGGTGAATTTCAGAGGCTCCTTCTCCGTGAAGGTATCGCCCACCTTGATGGTGCCGTGGTTATGCAGGCCGATGATATCGCCCGGATATGCTTCCTCCACATTGGTGCGGTCCTGCGCCATGAAAATCGTGGCGTTGGCCAGGGAGATATCCTTGCCGATGCGGTGATGACGCACCTTCATGCCGCGGGTAAACTTCCCCGAGCAGATGCGCAGAAAGGCGATCCGGTCGCGGTGGGCCGGATCCATGTTGGCCTGGATTTTAAAGACAAAGCCACTGAAAGCCTCTTCGTAGGGGGAGACTTCACGTGTTTCCGTGGCACGGGGAGCAGGCGCGGGCGCCACCTCGACAAAGGCGTCGAGCATCTCGCGCACGCCGAAGTTATTGACCGCGCTGCCGAAGAAGACCGGCGTCTGGTTCCCCTTGAGGTATTCCTCAAGCTCAAAGGGGTTGGCCGCCCCTTCCAGCAGTTCAATATCGGCGCGCAGATCGTCGGCCTGGCTGCCGAGCAGTTCATCAAGGCGCGGGTCGGAGAGATCACGAATAGTGACGCCATCCTCCTGCACACGGTCGGCGCCGGCGGAAAACAGGTTGAGTTCCTTGCGATACAGGTTGTAGGTGCCCTTGAAGCGCTTTCCCATGCCAATGGGCCAGGAGAGCGGCGCGCATTCGATCTGCAGCGTCTCTTCGATGTCAGCCAGAATGTCCAGCGGGTCAAGACCTTCGCGGTCGAGCTTATTGATGAAGGTCAGAATGGGCGTGTTGCGCATGCGGCAGACTTCCATCAGCTTGCGGGTCTGGGTCTCGACGCCTTTTGCGTTGTCGATCACCATAACGGCACTGTCCACCGCCGTCAGCACCCGATAGGTGTCTTCGGAGAAATCCTGGTGACCGGGGGTATCGAGCAGATTGATGTCGAAGTCACGGTAATTGAATTTCATCACCGAGCTGGTGACCGAAATGCCGCGCTCCTGCTCCACCGACATCCAGTCGCTGGTGGCGTGACGCGAGGCCTTGCGTGCCTTGACGGCACCGGCCATCTGGATGGCGCCGCCGAACAGCAGCAGCTTTTCGGTCAGGGTGGTCTTACCGGCATCGGGATGGCTGATGATGCCGAAAGTGCGGCGACGATCGATTTCTTTCTGATGGTGTTTCTTCACGTACAACGTCCTGTCGATATAAATCCAGAAAACAGATAAAGCGTCTGCAAAAGCAACGGGCCGGGGAAAACCGGCCCGCAAGCTGTATGATTCTACTGTGCCGGGGCCTGCCTGGTCAAGCATGCACCCGGATTTTATCAATAAATCTTGCGCCGCGAGAAAGTGGAACCGATGACCGCAAAGGTATTCTCGACAATGAACAGGGCGTAGTCATCCGTGGTGAAAACCAGCTCTTCCAGGCGCTTGAGCTGAATATTGTTGATGACAACCATCAGCATACGCTTTTCCGATTTCTTGTAGGCACCGGAGCCCTGCAGGAATGTCGCCCCGATCTTGAGATGATCCATCACCTTGTCGGCGATCTCCTGGTTCCTGTCCGAGATGATAAAGCACACTTTGCGCTGGTTGAACATGGACAGGCAGTATTCAATGGTCACCGAGGAGACAAAGGCGGCAATCAGCGAGGCGATGACCAGGTCATTGTCCAGGCTTGCGAAACTGAAGGAGAACAGCACGAAATTGAAGGCAAAATAGGTTTTACCGACTCCGATGTTGTAGCGCTGAGTCAGGTAGACGGCGATAACATCGAGTCCGCCGTTGGATCCGAGAGAGCGCAGCACGATCCCCGCTCCGGCACCGACCATGACGCCAAAGCAGACGGCGGCATAAAGCTGATTTTCGATGCCGAAGTCCACGTTGACGACCATGAATGCCAGGGTGGTCACAATCATGGAGACAAAGCTGTACCCCAGAAAGCGCTTGCTGATCATCAGATATCCGAAAATGAACATGGGAACATTCAAAATCAGGTAGATGATGCCTGCGTTGGAAAAGCCGGTCACATACTGCAGCAGGGCCGCGAGGCCGAACATGCCGCTGGGTACGAAACCATGCGCGGTCGCCAGCCCCTTGAATGCAAATGCCTGCAGAATCGATCCGGAAATTACCAGGAACAGATTCCAGCGGACTGAATAGCCCCAATCTCTTCTACCCATGAACAGATCCTCCGTTGAAAAAAGCAGCCTGTATCGAAGGTGATAACCTTTAAAACCGCAAGGGAATACATGTTGAAAAAGGGATTGTCAACCGGAATGCGCACCACAGGTCAAAAAAACGTAACGGCACACCTGGGTTCATCCGTTCAGCTCCCAGAACCTGGCGGTTGAGCTCTGAGGTGACTGCTTGAGCCGCAGGCAAGTTCGCCCCCGGAAACGAGACCGTCCTGCCCGGCGGTGCCCGCTGAACATTTTGTGGCATGGACACGTCCCTCCTGAATTTGTTACAATACCATCGTTGTGCTGAAATGTTTCACGACACAGTTTTTTCCAACCGCCCGATCTTTCGGGAGGAGCATCAAATGGTTATCATCCTCTCCATTCCACTGGGAATCCTTTTTCTGGCCATCGGCGTTCTGTGCGTACGCAGCCAATATCAGGCTCATGCCCTGATATTCGGCCTGCTGGGCATGCTGGCCCTGTTCACCGGCATCGGTTCGGCCTGGTTCTCCTATCTCCTCGCCAGTAAAATATGATGCTCCCGTGAACGAGATACGCATCGAGAGCTGGAACGAGTTGCAGGACCAACTCTTCGACGACTCCTGGAGCGCCGACATCGGCCGTTTCCGCTCAAGGTATGCTTTTCGAGGGCTGTCCGATGCGAGCTACGGCCTCGAAACCACTCTCATTCGCCTGGGCGGCCCTTTTGACACCCTGGAACGCCATCTGCTGCGCAATTTCAAAAAATATGCACACCGCAGCGTCGTCGAGCGCGACTCTCTGTGGCACTGGCTCAGTGTAGCCCAGCATTATGGGTTGCCTACCCGCCTGCTGGACTGGACCTATTCTCCTTTCATCGCCCTGCATTTTGCCACCGCCAATTTTGAGCGTTACGACACCGACGGGGTCATCTGGGCGGTCAACTACCTCAAAGCGCACCGCCTGCTGCCGCAGAGACTGCGCCTGAAACTGAGCGAAGAAGGCGCGAATGTCTTTACGGTGGAGATGCTGTCCGAATCGGTACGCAGCCTGGAAGAGCTCAACGAACTCTCGCATCGCGAATTCGTCATTTTTTTCGAACCGCCTTCCATTGATGATCGCATCATCAACCAGTTTGCGTTTTTCTCGGTGATGTCAAAACCGACCTCCACCCTGCATCACTGGCTCAAAGAACACCCTGACCTGTGGCGCCGCATCATCCTTCCCGCTGAACTCAAATGGGAAATCCGCGACAAGCTGGATCAGGCCAATATCACCGAGCGTGTCCTGTTCCCAGGACTCGACGGATTGTCCCACTGGCTCAAACGCCATTACAGCCCCAAGACCTGAATCCCCTTTACCCGGGTTATTCATGGAGCTTTGTCGCGAAACCGGCAAGTGTCCGTCTGATCAAGCCTGGCACAAGGAGCGAGCACGGCTTGAGATGATGGGCAATTGACGGTTGCAGCAGAATTTTTCATGAATCATCCGGGTTTAAATTGCCTGCATCTCTGGCATAATGTGCAGGAAATCTCTGTTTTTTCAAACATACGGACCACGACCCTGCTCCACCCTGTGTCCTTCCGGATTCTTCGCAGGGGGAAGAGAGCGTTTTCAGGAGAGAACCTATGAAGATTACCCGCTGCAACGGCATTCTGCTGCACCCCACCAGCCTGCCCGGTCCCCACGGGATCGGATCTCTGGGAGAAGAAGCTTTTCAATTCGTGGATTTCCTGGCAGAAACCGGCCAGGGCGTCTGGCAGGTTCTGCCGCTTAATCCCACCGGCTACGGCGATTCTCCCTACAATGCCTTCTCGGCCTTTGCCGGCAACCCCCTGCTGATAGATCTGCGCGAGCTGGTCAGCCTGGGCGATCTGGATCAGAGCGATATCGCGGGTCTGCCGGTTTCGACAGACCCGCACCGGGTCGATTACGGCTGGGTGACGCATTACAAGGAGGAGCTGCTGCTGCGCAAAGCGGCGGCCAATTTCAAGGCCAACGCCACGGCGCAACGGCGGCGGGAGTTTGAAGCTTTTCGCGAGCACCAGGGGTACTGGCTCTGGGATTACGCGCGCTTTCGTGCCCTGCGTGACCATTTCGACGGGGCCAGCTGGAACCGGTGGCCGTCCGAATTGCGCCACCGCGATCCTCAGGCTTTGGCCAAATGGGATGAGCAGCTGACCGATGAAATCTTCTGGAGGCTCTATGCGCAGCATATTTTCTTCAGTCAATGGTTCGCCCTGAAAGAGTACGCCAACAACAAGGGGATTCGAATTTTCGGCGACCTCCCGATTTTTGTGGCTTACGATTCGGTGGACGTCTGGGCAAACCAGCATCTGTTTCACCTCGACGAGGAGGGCGAGCCGACCCTGGTGGCAGGCGTTCCGCCCGACTACTTCAGCGATGACGGTCAGCGCTGGGGCAACCCCCTCTACCACTGGGACCGCATGGCCGCACAGGGTTATTCGTGGTGGATCGCACGCTTTCGCTGGAATCTGGCACAGGCCGACATTGTGCGCATCGATCACTTCCGCGGATTCGAGGCCTGCTGGGCCATACCGGCCGAGGAAAAAACCGCCGTCAACGGGGAATGGATGGAAGGACCCGGCGGCGGCCTGTTCGAGGCGCTCGCCTCCACGCTCGGCGAAGTCCCCATCGTTGCGGAGGATCTCGGGCTGATTACGCCGGAAGTAGAAGAGCTGCGCGACCGGTTCGCCTTCCCCGGCATGAAAGTTCTCCATTTCGCTTTTGACGGCGGACCGGACAATCCCTATCTGCCGCACAATATCGAACGCAACAGCGTGGTGTACACCGGCACGCATGACAACGACACCACTCTAGGCTGGTGGAACTCCCGCAGCAAGAAGGAAAAAGACGCGGTTCGCGCCTACCTCGGACACGGGCTGCACCACATGCCCTGGGACCTGATCCGCACAGCCATGAGCAGCGTCGCCAACCTGTGTATCATCCCTATGCAGGATATTCTCGAACTCGACAGCGACGGCCGCATGAACCGCCCGGGGCAGGGCAGCGGCAACTGGGACTGGCGCTTCAGCCGGGGTCAGCTGACCCAAACCCGGACTGGGACACTCAAGAAAATGACCACGCTCTACGGTCGTATTACGGAAAATGATGCTACAGACTCTTGAGTTTCTCCATTCGCTTGTGCTACGCTTCCGGCTTGATTGCAAGACAAGTTGAGTACATCCATCTTTAGAACCATGGAGGATCCATACGTGAAAAAAGCACTTCTACTTCTAACCGCCGCCCTGACGACCGCCATGCTGCTGTCCGCCTGCAAGGAAGAGGCGCCCAAACCCACGCAAAAGCCCGAAGGGCATCCGCCCGCTTCTTCTTCCGAAATGAACACAGAGCCGGCTGAAGCGACCGGCATCAGCGGCACCGTCGTTGAAACCATGAATACCGCCGGCTACACGTATGTCCTGGTCGACACCGGGGAAGAGCAGATCTGGGCCGCCGGTCCTGAAACCAAAGTCGCCGTCGGCGACAGTGTCGCCCTCGCTCCCGGGCAGGAAATGCACAATTTCCGCAGCGATTCGCTGGACCGCACCTTCGACATGATCCTTTTTGTCAATGGCATCATGGTCGGCGGTGAAAGCGCTGCCGCAGTCAACGGCATGAATGCCGGACAGATGCCTCAGGGTCACCCCGACATCAGCGCCGAGAAGGACGTTGAGGTCGACTTCAGTGGCCTGACCAAAGCTGAAGGTGGCGTCACGGTTGCGGAGATCTATGCCCGCAAAGATGAACTGACTGGCAAGGAAATCAAAGTGCGCGGCAAGGTCGTACGCTTCAGCCCGCAGATCATGGGCAAAAACTGGATTCACCTGCAGGACGGCACCGGCGACGAAGAAGGTAATGCCGACCTGACCGTCACCACCACCGCAAACGCTGAAGTGGGCGACACCGTGTTGATTTCGGGCACACTTGAAACCGAAAAGGACATTGCACACGGCACGGTGTATGAAGTTATCGTTGAAGACGCCGAGATAGTCGTGGAATAATCCGGCCACACGGACGTTGCATTTCTCTCAAGCCCCCGGCAGCACCAGTAGCCGGGGGCTTTTGCGTACGCGCCCCAAAACAGTGCGACTCAGAAATGTCCGTCTTGGTGAAAATACCGATAGACAGCATCCGCGGTCCTGGCCGGCACCCCCTCAACGGCAGCCAATTCTTCACGGGATGCGGCGCGGATATTCTTAACGCTGCCGAAATATTTCAGCAGCAGCTTGCGTCGCGCCGCTCCGACCCCGGGGATCGCCTCCAGGGCTGAACTCAAGGCACTCTTCCCTCGCAGGTTGCGATGATAGGAAATGGCGAAACGGTGTGCTTCATCTCGCAGGCGTTCGAGCATGAACAAAGCCGCGCTGCCCTGCCGCAACACCACCGGATTTTTTCGCCCCGGCAGAAAAAATCTCTCTTCGCTGCGCTCCACCGCCCGCCCTTTCATATTGGAAATCACCCGGCTCTTGGCCATCCCCGCGACATCGATTCTGCCCAGCAGATCCAATTCCTCAAGGACCGTAACCACCACGGCCAATTGCCCTTTACCGCCATCGATCAGAATAAAATCGGGCAGTTCACCTTCCTTTATTCCACGCTTCAAGCGCCTCGCCAAGACCTCGCGCATCGAGGCGAAATCATCGTTGCCGTCGACCGTTGCGATTTTGAATCGGCGGTATTCAGACGACGCCGGCTCTCCTTCGATGACAACGACCATACTGCCGACGGTCTGGCTTCCCTGAACATGGGAGATATCAAAGCATTCCATGCGCCGGGGGATGCGGGACAGATGCAGGCGCTGCCTGATCTCTTCAAGAACTTCCCGGCGCGCCTCCCGCCGGCTGCCGCGCTCACGGAACGACTGCTCGGCATTGCGCGCCGCCATCTCTACCAATCTGACCTTGTCGCCGCGCTGTGGCGCCAGGATGTGAACTTTTCTACCGCGTTTTTCTGAGAGCCACACCATCAGCGAGTCGGTATCATGGGGCGCAAAAGGAATCAGGATCTGATCGGGGATGACGACATCCCTGCTGTAGTATTGCTTCAGAAACGCCCCCAGGAGTTCATCCTCGTCGAGACGCCATTCAAGGGGAAAGCTCCTGCGGCCGATCAGTTTCCCCTCCCGGATAAACATCAGGACGATTTCCACCTCGCCCCCCTCACGATGCAGACCGACCACATCCTGGTCGCCGCCACCGGCCTCGACCACTTTCTGCTTCTCAACGGTCGCGCTGATGGCCTGAATCTGGTCACGCAAACGGGCGGCCTCCTCGTAGCGCATCTGCTCACTGGCCTGCTGCATCCGCTCCGTCAGGATACCGACAACTTCACTTTCACGCCCTGAAAGCAGAGCAACGACCCCATCGACCAGATGACGGTATTCCTCACGGCTGATTCTACCGTGGCAAGGCGCGCTGCACTGGCCGATCTGATGAAAGAGGCAGGGGCGTCCTCTGCGACGGCAGGTGGCCAGGGGGTAGTGCCTGAGAGGGAAAATCCGGTAAATTTCCTTAAGGGTTTCACGCACGGCAGACCCTGAGGCGTAGGGGCCGAAATAAAGCGCCCCGTCCCGGCGTACCCGGCGCACCGTCTGCAGGGCGGGGAAATCCTCGCGTGGATCAAGGCGGATGGAAAGATAGGTTTTGTCGTCACGCAGGTTGATATTATAGCGGGGACGGTATTTTTTGATCAGGGTGTTTTCCAGAATCAGCGCTTCTTTTTCCGTATCGGTCACCATCGTATCGATACGATGCACGCGATTCATGAGAAAGGGGATCTGCCCACGGCCATCGCCCGCAGCGTTGAAATAGCTGCGCAAACGTGCCCGCAGGTTTTTGGCCTTCCCTACGTAGAGCACTGTCTCATCTTCGCCGCGCATCAAGTATACGCCGCTGGCCGTCGGGAACCGCTTGAGGTCGATCTCGATTTCCGGCATCAAACTACTCCTCGAAGGTAATCCTCAGCTCATCCTACCACAACAATCCAGATGCAAGACAGACGCAGGCGTAGAAGAATTTTCGACAGATAGGTTCACTATTCGCACTCAAATTTCCAAAAACCTGCCCTCGATTCACCAATCTCTCGCGACGATCTCCCGAGTCCGACAGCATCCAGAAGTCCTCAAATTCTTTGGACTTCATTCAAGACCCTGATATAATGCGCCAAGTATTTTCGGCTTCGGCGTGGATTTCCGCCCGCAGGGCCGACGCTGATCCAATCTTCGCAAAAAGGAATCTTGAACGGGATGAATCCGATCTGGAGCAATATCTTTCGCCAACAACCGGAAAAAGATTCGGTCGCCTACTTTCTCGGCACCATTCCCGCCTTCGCTGAACTTAAAGGGCGCGATCTCAGGTACCTGGAAACCATGGTGCATGTCCGCCACTACGCGGCGGGAGAGCTTATTTTTGCCGAAGGCGACGTGGGCTCGGGAATGTACGCCATTCGTGCGGGACGGGTACGCATCCATCGTCATCTGCCCGACGGTGGAGAGGAGGAGCTCGCCCTTTTGGAAGCAGGCGATTTTTTCGGGGAGGCCACCCTCACCTCACCGAGCAGTCGCTCCGCGACCGCTGTTGCCATTGACAATTGCGAACTGATCGGCCTTTTCCGCGCGGACCTGATGGAAACCATGCAGAAGCATCCGATGATCGCCTCCAAGGTTCTGCTCGGCCTGACCCGGATTCTGAGCGAGCGTCTGCAAACCGCGGCTCTGGAGATCTATCGGCTCAAAGACGTTCAGAATACCGAGGGACCTCCCGCTTCTGCATCTCAGATCAAGGATTAGCTTCATGGAAAGCCGCCCCGGTCTGACCCGTGCCCAGGTTCTGCTGATTTACCTGGTTTTTACCGCCGCCATCGCCACCGGCCTGGCACTGTTCTCTTCCGCCAGCAACCTGCTCAGCCTGCTGCAGCAGGCCTCAAGCGGCCTTTTTCTGCCGATACTGCTGTCACTGATTCTGACCTTTCTGCTCGAACCGGTAGTGCAGTTTATCGAGCGTGAGGACATCAGCCGCACCTTTGCCATTTTCGTGGTTTACGTGCTGTTCGCCATGCTGCTTTTCCTTTTCGTGGCCTGGATCGCCCCGCACTGGGAATCCATGTGGCTGGCACTGCGCGGCGATCTGCCGCGCTACATCACCCGCGCCGCCGGCTTTATCCGCGAATGGCAGGAGAATCTTCAGAATCACTTCCCTGTAGTGGAAACCTTTGACCTCTCCACCAAAACCCGCGTCTGGGGTGAGGCCATTCTGGCCACCATCCTGGCGGGGACTCCCAAATCGGCCCTGCGCATCGGCAGCCTCATGGTTCTGGTGCCGCTGTTTTCATTCTTTTTTCTCAAAGACGGCAATCGCCTGATGCGCTCCTTCATTTCACTGGCGCCCAATCGCCATTTCGAAATGGCCCTCGACCTCTACTATTACATCAGCCGGCAGTTGGCGCACTTCATTCGCGGTCGCATTCTTGAAGCGGCGATCATCTGCGTGGTGGTAACCGTCGGCCTTTCGTTCACCGACATCCGCTATGCGCCGCTGCTCGGGATTTTTGCCGGCGTTTCCAACCTGGTGCCCTACATCGGCCCGGTCGTCGGCATGATTCCCGGCATTCTCATCGCCATGGTCGATCTCGGCTTCGGCGGCCAGTTCTGGTGGATCGTCATTGTCTATATCGTCATCTCGCAGGTCATCGTCGACAACTTCATCCTCATCCCCATTCTCATCTCCCGCGTTTCCAATCTGCACCCGCTTGTTGTGATTCTGGCGATCATCATGGGGGGCAAGCTCTACGGCGTCCTCGGCATGATTATCGGCGTTCCCGTGGCCAGCATTCTTAAAATCGCCATTCTAGAAATACACCACTACCGGCGGACCTTCAGCATCGGCGAAGCCACTGGTCTGTCCAAACGACGATGACCGGCAAGAAAGCCTCCCCCCTTGAGAAATCTCCGCCTTGCGCTGTTTTCTTCCCGCTTTGCCTGTCGCAAAAATGCAAAACGGCGCGCCAACCTTTTTGCAAATCGGCAAAAAAGGCTGTAGTACCCTGTTTTAAAGGATTTTCTGTTTTCAGGCCCACCCTTGGGTCAGTCTGATTCGCAACGGTGCAAAAGTCTTACATTTCAGCCCGCCGGCCGGGAGGCCCTCTCCTTACTCCAAAACTGCCTGAAAACACTATTTTTTTTTGTTTTTAAAAAATACAGTCAACTCTGGTACACGTCTTGCTCCATCACAGAACAGCGTTACTTTTTTTCTGAAGGTACGGGGTGAGACGTGTCGGACGTTGAGGGACGTCCGGCCTCTCACCAGCGTGCCCCATCCGTCCGAGGAGTGCTCAGCATGATGACTCAAACCCAAACGCAACAAAATCATATTTCCGGACTGGATCGCCTGACCGTACCTCAAAGCCCTTCAGGTTTTCTGACTCTGGCCGTGTGCGCAGTTCTGCTCGGCCTTCAACAGGCCGGACTGATGGATTTCCCGTATCTTGTTTCAGCCGTGTTCCTTTACGGCGGCAGTTGCCAGGCCCTGACCGGCCTTAATGAATGGCGGCGCGACAATAAATTCGGGGCGGTTTCCTTAACCTCCTGCGGCCTGATGTGGCTGTCTCTTCTTCCTGTTCTTATTCTTCCCCAGGCCGGGCTCGGGAAAGTTCCGGAAATCAGCGCCTCGGCCCCCTATCTTCTCATGTGGGGCATGTTCTGCCTGATCCTCGGTTACGGAAGTTTCTCGAGCCACAAGCTCACCGGCATTATTTTCATGGGAATCTCACTGCTGATGGTCTTGACCGCAGCCAACCTGGCCTGGCCGCATCCTCAATTGTCGCAGGTGACTTGCGCAGTCGGTCTGGTCTGCGGTGCTTTGAGCGTGTTCCGCGGCCTAACCCTGATCCGGAAGTACGTGCGGGAGAACTCCGCTCACCATTATCAGGCCGAACATTGACCTGATGCACGCCCGGCGGCGTGCCACGATGCAGTAATTTTGCCCCAACTCCTCTGCAGTAGTGGTTGACAATTCGTTCAAACCAAAGTAGATTTAGAACAGTTTTTTATCATTTTTTGTTTGACGAATCAACAACTTGCAAACTTATCGTTTATTTTTTACCACAAATAATAAACGATATCCCGTCCGGCAAGAGGAGAATACGCATGAATGCCAAAATCGGTCAGCACATGACGTTGCTCGGGATATGTGCCATGGCCTTTTATGGTGCAATGCTCGCATCGGGGAAACTTTCCATCGATGTCATGCCTCAGTTCGTGGTTTCCGCCGCGATCTTTCTGACCTCAGGACGCATCATGCGCCGGGCAGCCCGCATGATGGCCCGCGACAACGAGGAAGAGCAGGAGGAGGAGGAAAAAACGCGCAAATCGAAACCGATCGAGGCCGATTGGCCCTTCCTCACGCAGCTTCTGAACTGGACTGCAGCGCTGCTGGTGGTGGGAGTTATGGCCATCTTCCTGATGAAACCGATTGGACTTTCCTGGTCGGAGTCCTTTTCTTCCGCGGACATCTCCGACGACCATTTTTTCTCAAAGCATATCCCCTGATTCGAATGGACAGTTCAATAAAAAAGGCCCGCTGAAATGCGGGCTTTTTTTATTGCAGCGTATCTTTATGGGGTCGCAACTCCCATGACAAGGGTGTTTGGCGCCAGGGAGGACACCAATCAAACGGCCAGGGATGGCGAAAAGTGTCCCTTGTCATGGGAGTTGCGACCCCATGCTGAACAGTAACATTTTCCATTAAATCTCAGCTGATGCCCTGGTGGTACTCCTGCAGGCTGAGCACCGCCTCCTGCCCTTGGCGACGGGCTGCAATCCCTTTGGCAGCGGCAAGTGCGGCCGCCGTCGTTGTAATATAGGGGACCTTGTACCGGATCGCCGTTTTGCGGATGTAGGAATCATCGTGCGCGCTGAGCCGCCCGATCGGGGTATTGACCACCAGATGGATCTCGCCGTTTTTGATGGCATCGGCGATATTGGGCCGTCCTTCGTGCATTTTGCGAATAACCTCGGCCTCGATTCCATGCTCGGCCAGAAACGCCTGGGATCCCTTTGTAGCTCGGATCGAAAACCCGAGTTCGGCAAACAGGCGGGCCGCCTCCAGAACGCTGCCGCGATCCTGCTCAGCCACAGTAATCAGAACGGTGCCCTCCAGAGGCAGGGGAGAATTCGCCCCTTCCTGCGCCTTAAAATAGGCCAGGCCGTAGTTGCCTGCGAGCCCCAGAACTTCACCGGTAGAGCGCATCTCCGGACCGAGAACCGGGTCGACTTCGGGGAACATGCCGAAGGGGAAAACGGCCTCTTTCACGCCAAAGTGAGCGAAACGGCCGCGCTTCAGCCCCAGATCGGCAAGTTTTTCTCCCAGCATGGCCGCAACCGCAACCCGCGGCATGGCCAGGGCGCAGACCTTGGAGACCAGCGGCACGGTCCGGCTGGCACGTGGATTGGCTTCCAGGATGTAGACCCGGTCGTCCGCTATGGCGTACTGAATATTCATCAGGCCCACCACACCCATCTCGATCGCAATGCGCCGGGTATATTTCTCGATGGTCTCGATGTGGCGCTGGGCGATACTGACCGGCGGAATCACGCAGGCCGAATCCCCCGAGTGAACTCCGGCCAGCTCGATATGCTCCATGACTGCCGGGACAAAGGCGTCTCGACCGTCGGCGATGGCATCGGCCTCCGCCTCTATGGCATCCTGCAGGAAGCGGTCGATGAGAATCGGCCGCTCTGGCGAAACCTCGACCGCCTTGAGCAGATACTCGCGCAGCATCGCTTCATCATGCACGATCTCCATGGCGCGCCCACCAAGAACGTAGGAGGGACGCACAATCAGGGGGTAGCCGATGCGGGAGGCGATCTCGATGGCCTCCTCCTCCGTATGGGCCATGCCCGATTCCGGCTGAGGAATGCCGAGTTTGATCATGATCTGGTTGAAAAGATCCCGGTCTTCCGCCATGTCGATGGTGGCGGGGCTGGTGCCGAGAATGGGCACGCCGGCCTCTTCCAGCTCCCGGGCAATGTTCAGGGGAGTCTGCCCGCCGAACTGCACCACCACGCCCTCAGGCTTTTCCTTGGTGTAGATGGAGAGAACATCCTCAACTGTCAGAGGCTCGAAATAAAGCTTGTCCGACGTATCGTAATCGGTGGAAACCGTCTCCGGATTGCAGTTGACCATGATGGTCTCGTAACCCGCCTCCCTCAGGGCCAGCACAGTATGCACGCAGCAGTAGTCGAACTCGATTCCCTGGCCGATGCGGTTGGGGCCGCCGCCCAGTACCATGATTTTCTTGCGGTCGGAGACCGAAACCGAGTCGGGGGCGTTGTAGGACGAATAATAATAGGCCGCGTCTTCCACCCCGCTGACCGGAACCGCTTCCCAGGCTTCCTCGAGCCCGAGCGCAATGCGCTTTTCGCGCACATCTTTTTCCGGCACACTCAGAATCTCGGCCAGGTAGCGGTCGGCGAAACCATCTTTCTTGGCCTGAATCAGCAGCTCATCGGGGGGAAGGGAACCTTTGTGGCGCAGGATCTCCTCCTCCAGCTCGACCAGTTCCTTCATCTGCTGCAGAAACCAGGGCTTGATATAGGTTTTGCGGTAGAGCAGATCAAGATCGGCGCCCTTGCGCAACGCTTCATAAAGCAGAAACTGGCGTTCGCTGGACGGTTCGGCCAATTTTTCGAGCAGCTCTTCAAGAGATCTCTGGTGAAAATCTCGGGCGAACCCCAGTCCGTATCGGTCGATCTCCAGGGAGCGAATCGCTTTCTGCAGTGCTTCCTTGTAATTCTTTCCGATGCTCATGACTTCGCCCACGGCACGCATCTGGGTGCCGAGCTTGTCATGCACGCCCTTGAATTTCTCGAACGCCCAGCGGGCGAACTTGACTACGACGTAGTCCCCCGACGGGGTGTAGCGATCAAGGGTGCCGTCGCGCCAGTAGGGGATCTCGTCAAGCGTCACACCGGCGGCCAGTTGCGCCGAAACCAGAGCAATAGGCAAGCCGGTCGCCTTAGAGGCCAACGCCGAGGAGCGCGAGGTGCGGGGATTAATTTCGATGACGACCACCCGATCGCTGGACGGATCATAGGCGAACTGCACGTTGGTGCCGCCGATCACCTCGATGGCATCGACGATCCGATAGGCATAATCCTGCAATTTTTCCTGCAGGGACTCGTCGATGGTCAGCATCGGTGCGGTACAGAAGGAATCACCGGTATGCACGCCGACTGCATCCACGTTCTCGATGAAGCAGACGGTGATTTTCTGATTTTTGGAGTCCCGCACCACCTCCAGCTCCAGCTCCTCCCAACCCAGAATCGACTCCTCGATCAGGACCTGGCTTACCGGGCTGGCGGCAAGGCCGCGGCTGACGATAATTTCGAACTCTTCAAGGTTATAGGCAAAGCCGCCACCGGTGCCGCCCATGGTGTAAGCCGGGCGAATAACCACCGGCAGGCCGATGCGCGAGATGATTTCGCGGGCCTGCTCCATGCTGGTGGCGATTTCGCTGCGCGGCGTCTCGATACCGAGACGGGCCATGGTCTCCTTGAAGGTTTCGCGATCTTCGCCGCGCTTGATGGCATCAAGGTTGACGCCGATGACCCGCACGCCGTACTGGTCGAGAATGCCGAGGCGTGCCAGCTCGCTGGACAGGTTGAGCGCGGTCTGCCCACCGAGGTTCGGCAGCAGTGCGTCAGGGCGCTCTTTTTTGATGATTTCCGTCAGGCTGGGGATATTGAGAGGTTCGATATAGGTGGCATCGGCCATGCCGGGGTCGGTCATGATGGTGGCGGGATTTGAATTGACCAGCACGATCTGGTAGCCGAGCTGCCGCAACGCCTTGCAGGCCTGGGTTCCGGAATAATCAAATTCGCAGGCCTGGCCGATGATAATCGGTCCCGAACCAATGATAAGGACTTTTTTCACATCATCGCGTCGCGGCATGAATTCCTCCTGGTGAGCATGAATACTTATACACGTGATCAACCCGGCAATATGTCAAAGATCGACCCGAAGTGCAACCGTAATTCTCAACAATTTTAACGAGGTGGATACGGACAGGATGGGCTGCGTGCAAAGAGAGGCGAGACTTAAAAAAAATGACCCCGCCGGAGCGGGGCCCATGTTCATACCATGTGGAATTTAAAATGAGGAATCAGCGGTTGGTTTTCTGGGTGGCCAGTTCCTGCTCTTCGAACTCTTCTTCCATGATCGCGGAGCTTTCTGCGCCAACCGATACATGAGCTTCCGCGGCAACTTTCTTGGTGCGCAGAGAAAGGCTCATCATGGCGCCGACCAGCAGCAAGATGCCGGCTGCGGCGAAGGAAGCGGTGTAGCCTCCGGTCTGCACTTTAAGCATTTCAGCGACACGCACCAGGACAAAGCCACCGAGGCCCCAAGCGGAGAAGAGGATGCCGTAGTTCATGCCGAAGTTCTTCATGCCGAAGAAATCCTTGGCAAAGGCGGGGAACAGGGCCAGGTTGGTGCCGTAGTTGAACACCAGGAAGGTCACCAGCAGGGTCACCAGCACGGGATTGCCCTGACCGCGGAGGACCGGAATCGCGGCGAACATCAGAGCGGCCTGGAACACCAGCATGATGATCAGGGTGTTGGCACGGCCGATCTTGTCGGAAACCACGCCGGCCACCAGGCGACCAGCTGCATTGCCCACTGCCATAATGGCGACAACCAGGAAAGCCATCTCACCGAGGCTGGCGGCAGCCATACCCTTGGCGCTGCCGATGACCATCAGGCCGGCACCGGCGCCGATGAAATAGGCCAGCCACAGGATGTAGAATTTGCCGCTGGAAAGCATCTGCTTCGGGCTCAGTTCAGGAGAATCAGACGCTTTTTGAGCTGCACCGGGCTTGGGCGCGCCACCGGTGACATAACCTGCAGGAGGATTGCTGAGCAGCAGTGCCAGCAGTGAAACAACAATCGCGAATGCAATACCGAAGATCATCATCGATTTCTGCAGGCCGGCAACGCTGACCATGTAGTTGGCCAGAGGAGCGATATATACCGAAGCCAGGCCAAAACCGGAAACGACAATACCTGCAATCAAGCCAGTCTTAGCGGGGGGGAACCACTTAAGCGCCGGGGGTGTGGCGGCCGAATAGCCAAAGCCGATCCCCATCCCGGCCAACACGCCGAATCCGAGAATCCAGGACCAGTAATTGGTGGTCTGAGAAACCATGAAAAAGCCGCCACCCACCATCAGTCCACCCACGATGGCCGTGATGCGAGGACCGAGAGCATCCTGAAGTTTGCCTGCAATAATCATGGAGAAAGCAAACATCAAACAGCATACCGCGTAGGGGTCGTTGATCGAGGCCATCTCCCAGTTGAAAGAGCCCGGGCCACCCGCCTTGATCGATTCGGAAATGGCGCCCTTGAAAATACTCCAGGTGTAAAGAATACCGAGGGCCAGGTTGATGCCGGTGCCCGCCAGGGCAACGGTCCATCCGCGTGCGTTGGAAGTCTGATTTGCGTTCATGATGTTGTCCTCCTTAGACAATGTGGGGTTGAGCGAACAATGACTTGTGACATAGCGAACCTGGAAAGCAAGCGGCCACTTGCCCTTGAAGGGCTTGACTACCGGACGTGGCGCCCGACGGCCGTGGCTGCCGGCCGCGACGATCTCATCGGGGGACGGTGCAGCTGTGTCAGCTTTCTGCAGAATGTTTTCGCCCTGCTGTTTCATCCGTCTCTCCGTTGTTGATAAAAAGGGCCGGGATATCCGCGCTTGACTTTAACTATGAGCAACGTGCATACCAATGCACCAACTTTTTAAAAAAAGAGTTTTACTCTTTTATTTTCAATAACTTGTATATGTACCCAAAAAGGCAGGGGAAGGATAGTGGCCGCTGGAGAATTCGCACAACTGCAAATGAGCCGGTCAGGATTCGGAAGGCAGACAAAGGTGGGGGGAAAGTCACCGCTGCCTGAAAAGAACTGAAAGCCCTTGTTTTTCAGGGTTTCTCCCTCAAGGCAGTCTTTTCAAACAAGGTTTTGCAAGATTGCAAACAGGCAAAAAGGGCTTTTTCGCAATTGTGCGAAAGAAAAATTGATTCCGGGAATTCCATTTTAAAACAGCAAAGCCGCCCCGAAAGGACGGCTTTGCCGATAAAGACAACCGGTTAGGCACCTCAAAAAAATGAGGGGTAGGGGTACGAAGGATTAAGGCTGATAGCCATCGGAAAGAGTTTTCATAAAAGCCACCAGAGCCGCTTCCTCCTCTTCCGTCAAACCCAGATCGCCCAACTCATCGACATTCATGTTCGCCATCACTTCCGGAACGATCGAACCTTCGGCGATCATCGTTTCGCGGTTGTTGTAAAACGCCACCACCTCTTCCAGGCTTTTCAGAGACCCGTTGTGCATATAGGCTTTGGCGAATCCGCGACCGGGTCTCTTATCGACATTGCGCAGGGTCGGTACCTTGTGCTTGCCATAGTTCTCATCAACAGCGGCTGATTTTTCCAGCCCATAAACCTCAAACCAATCTTCCGGTAGACTGCTCAGGAAACCAGCCAGGCCCGGGTCGACCCAGGTTTCACCCAGGTCATTGATGGGCGCGCCATCGACAAAAACCTGATCCATATCGTAGAAGGGATTGTCGGGATTTCTGGGCACACCGAGATTGTCATAGGTAAAATCGGTGAACAGCGGTGCCGGATGGCAGGCCGAACACATGGCCTTGCCGTTGAAGAGATCCCAGCCCAACGCTTCCTGCGGAGAGAATTCAGCCTCGCCGGCCATGACATAATCGAACTTGGAATCATAGGGGCTGACTTCTTCCGAGCGTTCAAAGGCTGCAACGGCAACGGCGAAATTCTTGTACGCTTTAAGATGGCCGTCATCATCATAGTCGCTGCAGTCAATCGGCCCGAAAACTTCTTCGTACAATCCGGCATAAACGGACTCGGCAACAACCACGCACGCCGCCTCTTCACTGGGCAGGTTCTGCTCGACCGGATTCAGATACGGTCCCATCGCCTGGTCAGCCAGGGGATCTCCCGTCACCCAACCGGTGGCGCGGCCGTCCCAGAACATGCCGCCGATAAAAAGACCTTCTTCGGCATCATAATGAAAAACCGGACTGTCGCCGGCAGAGGATGCCGTAGGCGGGCGCCTGTTGCCAAACCTTTGATGAACCGCACCGGGATAAACGGCACCCTTTTTATTGATGCCCGGATTGGAGCCGGCAAAACCCGCGCGTTCTTCATGGCAGACGGCGCAGGACATGTTTGATGGGCTGGAGAGGGCGCGATCGAAATAAAGCGCTTTGCCGAGAGTCTCCTTCGGGGTCAGCTGTGCCGCAGCAGGCAAAGCGACCAAAGCAATTAGAACCGACAGAAAAACTGACTTTAAAACGGTACTCCCTTTCATGTTTTCCCCCTATCGACTGGAAATAGACCTGATGCCCTTGAACCAAAAAAAATGGCAGGAAGCCTGGATGATTTTTTCTTGCTCCACTCACCTCCTCTTCGCAACCAGGCGAAATAAACGAGACAACGCATCAAGAAACAAGCTACCTTGCAATCAATAAGTAACAGACAAGAACCATATTTCAACAACTACTCACCATTAATTTTACGCAAAAACAGCTACTTGATTATTAATAAAAAATCAGCCTGTCTAAAAAACACTTCTCTTGCCAATGAAAAAAGCCGCTCATCCATTAAAGGAAAGCGGCTTTCGATAAAGAACAGCATGTTTTGCGAAAATGATTCAAGCGCGCGACACGAACCGGCCGTCGCGAGTGTCGACCTTGATCTTTTCACCGGCTTCCAGGTATCCCGGCACCTGCAGCCGCAGGCCGGTCTCCAGCACCGCCTCTTTGGTCTGGGCCGTTGCAGTGGCATTTTTGATCGAGGGTGCGGTCTCCGTGACCTCAAGTTCGACGCTCATGGGAGGGTCGACGCTGACCACCTGCCCCTGGAAAAGCCCCATGGTGACCTCCATGCCTTCCAGCAGATAGCCTCGGACCGGCCCGAACAGCTCTTCCCCCAGTTCGTATTGCTCATAGCTTTCCATATCCATGAACACGCCGCCGTCGGCGTCGGGATAAAGAAACTGCCCCTTGCGCCGTTCGAAATCAGCCTCATCGACCCTGTCACCGGCCTTGAAAGGCTTCTCCAGCACCTGCCCGGTCAGCAGGTTGCGGTATTTTGTTTTGACCAGAGTACTGCCCCCGCGCGCAGAGGGTGACTGGAAGCTGACATCGAGCACCAGGCAGGGCGCCTGGTCAAGCTGGATGACCATGCCACGCTTGAGATCGTTAGTGAGGATCATATTCAGAAATCTCCTTGAGTTATAATGACAGGTCTGCGTTCGGATTCAGCCCAGTGCGGCCGCAAACCTGAAAATAGCCGCAAAAAACTAGCACAGGGCACAGCAGAAGGCAATTGACACCCGCCGCTTTCTCTCATCGGAACATGGTCCGGGTCGCCCCTTCAATTAAATTTCCATTGGAAAAACTCACTTTTATGTGCTTAAATGCGTGGTTCCCGACACAACTTCCCCGATCCACAGATTTGAAAACCATAGCAAGGAGAACTTTCCCATGTACAGTTGTTCCGATCTCAAAAAGGGTCTCAAGCTCATGGTCGACGGCGAACCGCACGTCATTGTCGCCTTCGATTTCACCAAACCCGGTAAAGGGCAGGCCCTTTATAAATGCAAGCTGCGCAACATGATCACCGGATCGCTTTTCGATCGCACCTACCGTTCCGGCGAATCCTTTGAGCCGGCCAACCTGGAAGACCGCGACATGCAGTACCTCTACCAGGACGAAACCGGCTACGTCTTCATGGATCAGAAAACCTTCGAGCAGGTCACGCTCACCGAGGAAACCCTGGGCGACGACAAATACTTTCTGATCGACAACATGGACGTGAAGGTTCTCATGTTCGGCGACCGGGCCATCGGCATCACCCTGCCCAACTTCGTCAACCTCAAGGTCACCCAAACCGATCCCTGGGTCAAGGGCGACACCGCCGCCGGCAACAACAAGCCGGCCACCGTGGAGACCGGCTACAGCCTGCAGGTGCCGAGCTTCGTCGAAGAGGGCGACCTGATTCAGATCGACACCCGCACCGGCGCTTACAACACCCGGGTCAAGGAATAACCGACGATGGCGGAGCCCAACTGGCGACTTGCCGGCAAGCGCGCCAAACTGATCGAAAGGGCCCGGATCATACAGATGATCCGGGCTTTTTTCATCGATCACGGCTACCTGGAGGTGGAAACCCCTCACCGCGTGCCGGGCAACGCTCCCGAAACCTACATCGAACCGGAAACCAGCGGCGACTGGTTTCTGCACACCTCTCCCGAACTGGCCATGAAACGCCTGCTGGCCGCCGGATATGAACGACTGTTCCAGATCTGCCGCTGCTGGCGCTCGGCGGAGCGCGGCCGCCGCCACCTGCCAGAATTCACCCTGCTGGAATGGTACCGCGCCCAAGCAGACTACACGGCATTGATGAGGGAATGCGAACAACTGCTCACCGCCCTTGTCCCCTCCGGCCGCCTGGCCTGGCGGGAACATACCCTCGACCTCACCCAGCCGTGGGAGAGACTCACCGTGGCGGAAGCCTTCCAACGCTACACGGACACGACTTCACACCGGGCACTGAGCGATGACCGTTTCGACGAAGTCATCAGCGACGAAATCGAACCCCGGCTGGGGTTCGAGACACCGGTGTTTCTTATTGAATACCCTGCCGAACTTGCGGCCCTGGCACGAAAAAAGCCCGACAACCACCGGGTCGCCGAGCGCTTTGAACTCTACATTGCAGGGCTGGAAATCGCCAACGCCTTTTCGGAACTCACCGATGTCGAAGAGCAGCGCGCCCGCTTCGCCCGTGAGGAAGAGCAGCGCCGCAGCAACGGTCACCCCTCATACCCCTCACCGGAAAAATTCCTCGCCGAGCTTGTTCACATGCCGCCTGCGGCAGGGATCGCCCTGGGCGTCGATCGGCTCGTCATGCTGCTGACCGGCGCCGAATCAATCGATGAGGTCGTCGCCTTCACCCCGGAAGATCTATAGATATAGATTGGGGAAAGAGATCCGCTCGCCGTCCGGCGCGCGCAGCACCGCCTGAGCACCCAGCTTTTCTACATATTGCGGAGTGATGGGAATTTTGCCGCGCCCGCCGGGCAGATCTATCACGTACTGGGGGATCGCCAGGCCGGACAGGGTGCCGCGCAGCCTGTCCATGATTTCGATGCCCGCTTCCAGGGGGGTGCGAAAGTGATCGGTGCCGCGTACCAGATCCATGTGATGCAGGTAGTAGGGCCTTACGCGCATCCGCAACAGCCCGCGAAACAAGGCCTCCAGTGTTGCGGCATCGTCATTGACACCGCGCAGCAGCACGGTCTGGTTGCCGACCGGGATGCCGGCGTCCGCCAGGCGCAGGCAGGCCTCGCGCGACTCCGGGGTCAGCTCGCGGGGATGGTTGAAGTGGGTATTGACAAACAGTGGATGGCAGCGGCGCAAAAGATTACACAGGCTTTCGGTAATCCGCTCGGGCAGAACAACCGGGGCGCGGGTACCGATACGCAGAATCTCCACATGAGGGATGCGTCCCAGCCGCTCGAGAACCTCCTTGAGCAGCAGGTCGGACATGAGCAGCGGCTCGCCGCCGGAAATCACCACATCCCTGATCGCAGGGGTACGGGCAATGTACTCGATCCCCTCCATCACCTCACCCAGCGTGACACGCGCCCCGGCACACCCGACCCGGCGCTTGCGGGTGCAGAAACGGCAGTAGGCGGCGCAGCTTCCCGCCACCAGCAGCAATGCACGATCCGGGTAGCGGTGCACCACCTGCGGCGCGGCGGCGAGGCGTTCTTCATGCAGGGGGTCGGCATCGGTCACACCGTCCTCCAACTCACGAAGATCGGGAACGCACTGTCTCCAGATGGGATCGCCGGAATGGCCGATCAGTGACAGGTAATGGGGGGTGATTGCCAGAGGATAGCGTGCGGAAACGCGATCCAGGACATCGACATCAAGTGCAAAATGCCGGGACAGCTGCGCGGCCGTCGTAACACTCTCACGCAGCCGCTTTTGCCAGAATTCCATTGAAAAAAGCTTTCACTCTGGATAATGACGCGCCGGGCCCCGCTTCCTGGAAAACCAGGCCAGAATCACAAGCACCATCAGGCCGAAGTCGCGCAGCAGCGCCTCAAGAGCGGTGGTGTGCCCCTGACCGCTGGGGTCAAAGCAGCCGCAGTCGATATCAAGCCCGCGGGCCATGACCGAAATCAGGGCGAGAATAAAAACGAAGTTGAGAATACCAAGTACCAGCGCGGCTGGACGAACGCGGCGATTGAGCACCAGCAGCGTCCCGGCCAGCAGCTCGACATAAGGCAGGGTTGCCGCAACGAGAAAATTCCAGGAGTAAGGCAGAACCTGATAATTGGCCACTGCGCGCGCAAAATCGACCGGCTCCTGAGCCTTGATCCAGCCGGAATAGAAAAAGGTCACCCCCAGGGCGATACGTGCAACATGAAGAACGATGGAGACGAGACGGTTCATGGTGCCCCCTTTTCAACGGGCAGACCCTGATCACGCCATTCGGGCATCCCCCCTTCGTAAACGCGCACATCGCGGAAGCCTTCCTCGAGCAGGATCTGGCCGAGATCAAAGGAATCGGGGCAGCCGTAGCCGCTGCAGTAGACGATCAGAGTTCGATCCGGATCGATGTCCTTTTTGAATTGCTCCAGCCGCGCCTCGCAATCAGCCAGCGGCAGAGAAACCGCCCCTGCAATGTGACCTTCGCGGTAAAGCTCGGCAACCCGGGCATCGACCAGTAAAGCGCCCCCTTCCCGTTCGGCAAGAACTTCTTCAAGAAAGGTCGGCACCGGATATTCGGCAACAGAAGCCGAAGGCGGAGCAGGTTTCGAGGCCAGTTTGCCCGTAAATGCATCGATGACCATGCGATGATTCACCGACAGCCCTACCACCGCGCCGAGGCAACAGATCACCACGGCTTCAATGATGATTCGTTTATACTTCCAGGTCATTGCATCAGGCCTTTGACATACGGATTGCCCCTGGCAGGATCAGCCGAATTCGATTTCAGGGGCTCATGCTACCAGAACACCGAAGCGGCCGCAATTGCAAGTTGGGGGGATGCAACGAGATGGGAGGGCGACCCACCGGGTCGCCCCTATGGTAAACATCGGCAATACATCGAATGATAGGGGCGCACCGATGTGCGCCCTGGTGAAATTCCGTACCCCCTCGAAACGGGATACAAAACGGAAACAGGGCGAGGCATGCCTCGCCCCTACAGGGTTTCTACGATTTTGGCGCGTTGGTGCAGGAGATCTTCGAAGTCTTCAATAAGAGAGGTCAGCAGGGTCTGGGTGGCAGGGCCGCCGCCCAGGCGGGAGATGTCGCCGACAGCGGTCGAAAGTGCAGCGGTTTTGTCGAGGAGATTGAGGTCGAAGTCAAGCAGCGCCTCTTCCTGGTCACGCGTGGCCGAAGCCTCTGTCTGGGGGGAAAGAGGCTCTTCAAGACGCTTGCCGATCTCTTCCAGCTGCCTCAGACAGTCTCCAAGCGCCTGGCGCGGCGCCCCTCCACTGGGCAGCCCTTCGATGGATTCCCGCAGGTCATCGCGGATCTCATCCAGACGCCGGTGCAGAAAATGGCGCAGCTGCCGGTCAGTTTCATCAAAATTCACCGCACGGTATCCTGGAAATTCCGGGATATGATGGCCGATCTTTTCGATTTTCGAGTGACGATCCTTTTGCATCCTCGACCTCCGGGAAAAGCCGCTTTGTATTTCTACAACGTTATCAAACACTGGTCGGGAGTCAAGAACGCTCCGGCAGATTGCGGCAGGCCCTCTGCACACCCGAGAAATCAACGCAAGGCGCCCCTGCACTTCGGTCCCTGCTGAACGATTCCAAATCAACCCAGTCGAGAAGGTGGCATTTTCCCACCAAGAGTGTTAAAAAGAATAACCACTTACCCGATACGCTGCGCATGATTTATTTTAAGGGAGGCAGAGATCTCTATGGCCCATTTCGCCCTGACTATCATCGGCCGCGATCGCCCCGGCATTGTGTCCCAGGTCACCGAAATCCTCTACCGCCTCGGCTGCAACATCGCCGATTCAAGCTGCTCCATTCTCGGCGGGCAATTTGCCATGATTCTGATCATCGCCCACCCCGACTTCACCGACCGCGACAGTTTCGGGGACGCGTTCGCTCCCCTGGAAGAGAGCAACCTGTCCGTCTTTCTGCGTACCCTCAAGCCCGGCGGAGAAAAATCGCCTCACTATGATGGCGAGCTGTGCATGATTTCAGTCTACGGCTCGGACAAGCCCGGCATCGTCTACAAGGTGGCCAAAACCCTCGGCGACCACAATGTCAACATCACCGACCTGCACACCAAGCTGGTTGGCAAGGAATCACGCCCGGTGTATGTGATGATGATCGAGGCGGTGCTGCCGGCCGATCTCACCTATGAAGAACTCGACAGCATCCTGCAGAGCCTTAAAACCGAGATGCAGGTCGACATCACCCTGCGCTCCATCACTCCAGTGGAACTTTAGACTTTCATGGCCGTCAAGGAAATCCTCTGCTACCCGGACCCCATTCTAAAGCAGGTCTGCGCTCCCGTTGACGCATTATCCCCGGACACCGACGCATTGGTTCAGGATCTGGTCGATACCATGTACGCCGCAGGGCACTCTGTCGGCGTGGCCGCCCCCCAGATCGGCGTCACCCGTCGCGTCGTGGTGGTCGACGTCTCCCACAGCAAGATGGGACGCGACAACAATCACGGCCTGCTGGTCATGATCAATCCGGAAATCCTCGAGCACGAAGGGAAAAAACGCATGAGAGAGGGATGCATGAGCGTGCCGGATTATACCGGCAATGTCGTGCGAGCGGAACGCATCGTCGTACAGTTTACCGACCGCACCGGCAGCGAGCGGGTCATTGAGGCAGAAGATTTTGAAGCGGTCGCCATCCAGCACGAGATCGACCACCTCGACGGCCTGCTGTTCCTCGACCGGGTCGCCGACCGCAAAGCGGATGTTTTCCGTCGCAAGGGTTCCTGAGATTCCCCTCCATTCCAGGCATTGATGCTTTCGCAAAAAAGCATCAATGTCGATGGCTAAGCAAAAAGCGCCAAATGCAAGGCGCGCGATTGTCGAGCAATGAGGCGTACTTACGTACGTCGAAGCAGCGAGAGCAATTG
>JAXHUR010000037.1:0-30577 GCA_034189505.1 Thermodesulfobacteriota bacterium
TCAACCCCGGCAAGATCTTCCTCGACAACTGATAAGGATAAGGAGGCCACTAAGAGGCTAAGAACACTAAGAAAATCTTTTTTAACGGAGAGACGCGGAGAAAAAATTATCCCCTCCCCCAGCGGGGGAGGGCTAGGGTGGGGGAACGGTTTTGGGCAGCGTCCCGAATTCCCCCCTCCCAACCTCCCCCCGCTGGGGGGAGGGGTGCAAGTAAATATTATCCGTTAAAGCTTTTGACTTTCTTGGTGTTCTTGGCGTCTTAGTGGCACATCAGAATATGACCAAGATGAAACAACTCGAAGACTTCCGCGAAGAGATCGAACAGTGCGTCAAGTGCGGCGCCTGTCGTGCCCACTGTCCGGTGTTCGGCGCGGAGAAGCATGAAGGGCGGGTGGCGCGCGGCAAGGTGGCGCTGGCTGGGGCGGTGCTCGACGGCGAGATCGACCTCGAGGAGAAAGTGCTCGAGGATATGAGCCAGTGCCTGCTGTGCGGCAGCTGTGGTGCCCAGTGCCCCAACAAGGTGCCCACCGATGAGATCGTCGCGGCGGCGCGGCGCCGCATTGCCGAGCAGAAAGGGCTGTCGAGCTTCGGCAAGGGCGTGGCGGCGGTGCTGGGGCGACCCAGGCTGATGGATCTGCTGGCCAGGACCGGCGGCAAGTTCTCCTCGCTGCTGTTCAAGAAGCTGCCGGAGGACAGCGGTCTGCGCCTGCGCTTCCCCGCGCCTTTTCTGGAGAGAGACCGCACCCTGCCGCCCATTGCCGCCAAACCCTTTCGCGACCGCGTGCCTGAGGTGATCGAAGGGCGCGAAGGTGCGCCGACGGTCGCTTTTTTCACCGGCTGCGGCATCAATTACATGTACCCCGCCATCGGCGAAGCGCTGCTTGCGGCGCTGAAATTTCTCGGCGTCACGGTTGTGATTCCCAAGGATCAGGGCTGTTGCGGGCTGCCGGCGGTAAGCGCCGGGGCCCAGGAGACGGTGGAGAAGCTGGCCGAGCGCAACCGCGCTGCTCTCACCCGGCGGCCGGTGGATTATGTGGTGACCGCCTGCGCCTCCTGCAATGCCGGCATCGGCAAGATCTACGCCGATTTCGGTGGAGAGTATCTGCCGCTGGCGGAGCGCACGGAGGATATCTTCGTCTTCCTGGCCCGTCACGGATTGCCGGAAAAACTTGCGGCTCTGCCTAAAGCGGCGCAGAGAAAGAAAGTCACCTACCACGACCCCTGCCACCTGCGCACGCAGGGGATCACCCGCGAGCCGCGCGAAATCCTCAAGGCACTGCCGCAAGTGGATTTCGTGGAGATGGAGGAGGCCGGCACCTGCTGCGGGCTGGGCGGTACCTATTCCGTCTATCACTACGACACCAGCAAAAAGATCGGCGCGCGCAAGGCCGGCTATATCGGCGCCAGCGGCGCGGAGTTGGTGGCCACCGATTGTCCGGGCTGCATCATGCAGCTGCAGGACAGTATCAACCACGCCGGCGGCAAGGCACGTGTTGTGCATGTGCTGGAACTGCTGATGGAAGCGCTGCCGGATCTGTCCGAAGGCGATAAAAGCGAATAACGATTCCGGTCGAGGAGTGCGAATGGCGATGGGTGCAAAGATTATTTCAGCAATTCTCTGGTGTGTGGTCTTTCTTGTCTCCGCGCTGCCTGTCGCCGCGAAGGCCGCCGAAGTCGCGCCTCAACTGCGGGCGGTGCTGGCGCGATCGGTGCCGGATGATAAGATCGCGGTAATCGCCACCCTGTCGCGAAGCGAAGATCTGGTCGTCCAGGCGCGCAGCTTCGGGAAAAAACATCGTGATTCGCTGGTGCGCGAGTTGAAGGAGCGCTCACGGCGCGGAAGAGCGGATCTGGAGGGTTTTCTGCGCGATCACGGCATTGAAGACGCCACGGAACTCTGGTTGATCAATGGGATCGCATTGGAAGCCGATTCGGAAGCGCTGGCGGCGCTCAGCGAGCATCCGGCGGTGGATACGCTTTACTTTGATGAAACACGGCAATTGAGCCCTGAGCCGCGTCTTTCTTTTCCTGATCACGGCTGGAATATCCCGCAGGTGGGTGCCTATGAATTATGGACCATGGGGCACAGCGGCGCAGGGGCGGTGGTGGCTGTGCTTGATTCCGGTGTCGACCTGGCCCACCCGGATCTTAGCCCCAGCTGGCGGGGAAATTATGATGGACCGGGCGGCGTCAGCTGGTTCGACCCTTACCAGATCTCTGATTTTCCGACTGATCTTATCTCTTTAGCGGATCCGGATGATCCGGACTCCAAACTGGGCCACGGGACTGCCGTCACGGGGATCATTTCTGCAGGTGATGAATTCGGCCTTCCTCTGGGGATGGCGCCGGAGTCGCGCTGGATTGCAGCGCGGATTTTCGGGCCGGACAACGTAAGCAGCTCTTCCAGGATTATTGAAGCCCTGGGGTGGACTCTTGACCCCAACGGGGATGGAAGTACGGCAGATGCGGCGGATATCGTCAATAATTCCTGGGGACTCAGCGAACAGAATACGTGCATTGACACCTATCAGACCGCTATCCGAACCCTGCGGGGGGCGGGGGTCGCAGTGGTGGCTGCGGCGGGCAACGATGGTCCCAGTTCCTTTACCAGCGAAAGTCCCGGCAACTACCCTGAAGTGCTGGCGGTTGGCGCCACCGATGACGCAAATCGCGTGACAGAATTCAGCGCCCGCGGTCCTTCCGCCTGTGACGGCGGCATTTATCCGCAGCTGGTGGCGCCCGGCACCATGATCACCACCACCAATGCAACCGCAGCATCGGACGCTTTTGACTATGTGACCGTTGCAGGCACCTCTTTTTCCGCCGCGCACCTCAGCGGCGCGCTGGCTCTTCTGCGCGGCGCCTTTCCCGAGGTCGACATGGCCGTCATCGAGAATGCTCTGCTGGTGTCCGCCGTTGATCTTGGTGTTCCGGGACCCGACAACAGTTATGGCCAGGGTCTGATCGATGTGCCCGCGGCCTACGATCATCTGCTGACGCCGGTGCTGGCGGCGCCAACCGATGGCGCTTTGGTCGACGGGCTGGAGGTGATGCTGAGCTGGGGGCAGCTGCATGATTCTCTTGGCTACCCACGTGATGCACGCATCCGTATAGCTACCGATGCCGATTTCAGCAATCAAACTACTGTCACCGCGTCTGCAGCCTCTTCGACTTCCCTGCTGTGGGCGGGAGCTGTGGGGATGTTTCTCTTCTCTCCTATGTCACGTCGCTGGAGGCGCACCGGGCGTGTTGTCCGGATCCTGTTGATCACTGCAGTGCTGGGTTTCGGTATGCTGGCCTGTGGTGGCGGAGGAGGAGGTGACGGGGATGTCATTGAAGGACAAATGCCATCTCAGTTCGTAACGAGATCGGTGACATTGGGCGAGTTGGAACCGGGCATAACCTACTATTGGAAGGTTGAGGTGGAAAGGCCCGATGGGCGGGTCATTGAGAGCGCGGTGCGATCTTTCACCGTGCGCCCCTGAAACCCCTTCCCTCGGGGAAAAACCTCCCCCCTCCCAACCTCCCCCCGCTGGGGGGAGGAACTCTGAATTTCCCCCTCCCCCAGCGGGGGAGGGTCGGGGTGGGGGAGCTTCAGCCTATTCCACCTGCCTCTCCCGCGCTTTTTCACGGTCCATCGGCGCCACGCTCAAGGTGGAAACCTCATCGCCCTGGCGCACCTCTACGTTGACTTCCGCATGATCACGCCCCTTGCCGTAGGAGGCCACCAGGGCGCCGGCGACCTGCAGGTCGTCCGCTTCGGGGCGGCCGCTGACCAGGCCGAGGGGGCCTGCGACGCCGCGCGCGCGGATCAGGGCATGGCCGGGGCGCAGCAGATCCTGGATGGCGTCGTTGTCCCCTTCATTGCGCCCCAAGGTCAGCTTGGCGCGCGGTGACAGCCGGAACTGGCGTCCCACCTTGAGCAACTCCACGTCGTTCGGCGTGCATTCGGGGTGGTGGGTCAGCAGGTCGCGCAGGCGGCCGGTGAAGGATTTTTCCGTCAGCAGGCAGCCGCCGCCGGACGACGGGTAATCTTCGATCCCCCATTGCTTTGCCAGTGCCTCCTGTCGCTTGCGCGAGCGCCCCTGGATGTCAAGCAGCCGCTCGCGGTCGACCAGCCCCTGTTCCTCCATGGGAGTGACGGGCAGCAGGCGGGCCGAGAGCGGACGCAGAATGCGGTCGGGACAGCCGGCATGTTTGGCGACCGCCTTGAGGGCGTTGGCATTCTGGCTCATGGGGCGCTGGCCGAGCACTTCCCCCGAAAAGAGAAAATCGAACCCCTCGGCCTCCATGATTTCTGCGGCGAGGCGGAACATCAGGGCGTGGCAGTCGATGCAGGGGTTGAGGTTCTTGCCGTAGCCGTAGCGCGGGTTTTTCAGCATTTCGAGATGAATTTCGCTGATGTCCTGAACCTTGAGGGGGATGCTCATCTGCTGCGCAGCTTTCCGGGCGCGACCGGCCCCGAAAAAGGGGGTGACGAAAGCGATGCAGGTGACCTCCACGCCCTGGCGCTTGAGGGCCATGGCGGCGAGGCTGCTGTCGAGACCGCCGGACAGAAGCCCGAGTGCCTTGCTCATGATTTTTCCTCCAGGTTGTACTGTCATTTGGTATGAGCGCGGAAGATTATCACAGGCATACAGGCCGGAGCAAGTTTGGTGAGGTTGATGCTTGACAGTCGGGGGAAAATCGTTGAATATTAATTTTGTTTTATTTTGACGACCAGCCCGATATTCAGGAGGCCGCTATGGCCAAGATCGATGCCCTTTTCAAACTGATGAAGCAGCAGGGTGCAAGCGATCTGCACATCTCTTCCGGCGCTCCGCCCATCTTGCGCCAGCATGGCGAGATGCAGCAGCTCAACTATCCGCCGTTGAGCAATGACCAGGCGAAAGTGCTGCTGTTTGAGATACTGACAGCGGAGCAGCGCAGGCAGTTCGAGGAAACCCGTGACCTCGATTTCGCTTACGCCCTTGCAGGCGTCGCCCGTTTCCGTGGCAACATCCTCGACACCCATCGCGGCATCGCCGGGGTGTTTCGCATTATCCCCGATAAAATTCTTTCCGCCGACGATCTCGGTCTTCCTGAAGGTATCCGCAAGCTGACCCGGCTGAAAAAGGGACTGGTGCTGGTGACCGGTCCCACCGGCAGCGGCAAGTCCACTACTCTGTCCGCGATGATCGACCTGATCAATTCGACCCGCCGCGAGCATATCCTGACATTGGAAGATCCCCTGGAGTTCGTGCACGAAAACAAGATGTCGCTGCTCAACCAGCGGCAGATCGGTCAGCACACTCAGTCGTTCGCCTCGGCGCTCAAGGCGGCGCTGCGTGAAGATCCCGACGTGATTCTGGTGGGAGAGATGCGCGATCTGGAGACCATCTCTCTGGCGATGACGGCGGCGGAGACGGGTCACCTGGTGTTCGGCACCCTGCACACCAACTCCGCGGCAAAAACCATCGACCGCATCATCGACGCCTTCCCCAAGGACGCCCAGGAGCAGATCCGCACCATGCTGGGGGAGAGTCTCAAAGGGGTGATCTGCCAGCAGCTTCTGAAGACCGCCGACGGCAAGGGGCGCATCGCGGCGCACGAAATCCTGATGGGCAATGCCGCGGTGAGCAACCTGATCCGCGAGGGCAAGACCTTCCAGATTCCGTCCATCATGCAGACGGCGCGGGGCGAGGGGATGCAGCTCATGGACCAGCGGCTGATGGAGTTGCTCAAAGAGGAGAAGGTGACAGTCGAGGAGGCTTACCGCTGCGCAGTGGAGAAGCGGACCTTCGAGCCGATGCTGCAGAAAAAGGCTGAATCGGCGCGGTCGTGACAGGGGTTTCGCGGGAGTCGACCGGCGTGGTATAAGTTGGGGTCTTCAGGGTTGGTGGCCGAGGGTGAGTGCAACCCCCTGATCTTGGTCTGTTCGGCTGACTTGCCATTTAGCAGCTGCGACCCCACCAAGGTGAATGCTTCCCCGTATTTTTGCGACCTCTTTGAACAGGAAATTCAGCGTGCTCGACAGCTTCGGACGTACCATCGATTATCTCCGCCTCTCCATCACCGACCGCTGCAACCTGCGTTGTCGCTACTGCATGCCCGATGCCGGGGTGCCGGATCTCAGCCATCATGACATTCTGTCTTACGAAGAGATGCTGCGTGTTGCGCGGGTGGCGGTCGATATGGGGGTTCGCAAAATCCGTGTGACGGGGGGCGAGCCGCTGGTCCGCAAGGGGGTGATTGATTTTATTGCCCGCCTGGGCGCATTGCCGGGAAATCCGGAAATCACCCTCACCACCAACGGCCTGCTGCTGGGCGATTATGCCCGCGATCTCAAAGCGGCCGGCCTCTCCCGCGTCAATGTCAGTCTCGACACCCTGCGTCCGGAGCGCTTTCGCGCCATCACCCGGCGTGAAGGTCTGGAGCGTGTGCTGGCCGGGCTTGAGGCGGCTCAATGCCATGGGCTGAAGCCTCTCAAGATCAACATGGTGCCCATCGCCGGAGTCAATGCCGACGAGGTGGCTGATTTTGCCCGCCTGACGCTGAAGCATCCCTGGGATGTGCGGTTCATCGAGTTCATGCCGGTGGCGCGAGATCTGGACTACGGCGAGGAGCATCGCTTTGCGGCGGATCGGATCTTGGGCGCGCTGGCGGAGCAGGGGAAGCTGGAACTGATCAGCGATTCGCGGCCGGGTAGCGTGGCACGTCTCTACCGGTATGACGGGGGGTTGGGACGCATCGGCGTGATCCCGGCGGTGTCGCAGCATTTCTGCGGCGAATGCAACCGCCTGCGCATCACAGCCGATGGACGGGTGCGCCCTTGCCTCTTCTCGGTGGAAGAACTTGACCTGCGGATCGTATTGCGCAGCAGCGATGACGATATCCATCTGAAGGCCGTGCTGGCCTCAGCTGTCGCGGCAAAGCCTGAAAAGCACCGCATCGGCGAGAGCGATTTTCAGCAGGGCTCGCGCCACATGCAAGGCATCGGCGGCTGACCCCCGGCACCACACTCCTCACTCCTCACCGCGCGCAGCGCGCAGCGCCGCCGGAATCCGATCCTCACAGGGAATACGTACCTGGCACAGTCCGCATGGGGTCGCACCTGTCCCGTATGCTTGCGTGGCATGCGGGGTAGTGACCTCGCGGATATATTGACGGCAGCGTTCCTTGTCATGGCCATGTACGGTCGTGATGGCATCCGCCGGGCAGCGCCGTGCGCAGGCGCCGCACTGCCCGCGCGCGTGCCACAGGCACCAGGCCTGGTGATTGTCGCCATAGGGGCGCTCGCTGGCGGGCAGATCGATGCGGGCGACCACCGAACCGAAGCGTGCCGCCTTGCCCCAGGGCGTGATCAGGCCGTCGCTGAGACCGAATGTGCCCAGCCCTGCGACAAATGCTGTATGGCGCTCGGACCAGTTTGAAGCGAGCCCCTGGTCCGGGGACTGCTGATAGGCGAAATCGGGCAGACGCTCCGGTGCCACAGCGGGAAATCCGGCTTTCGTCAGCTTCTCGGCCAAGTGCAGCCGCAGCTCGCAGTTGAACTGCTCGCCGTAGAAGCGGGAACGGGCCCAGCGCTCCGCCGGCAGGGTCTGCTCTTTGCCTTCGTCGGCGCGGGTCTGTGCAGTCTGGGGCAACACATAGCTGATGACCCGCAGCTCCTGAGGCTGGATGGCGATATCCGGATGAGCCATGGTAAAGGCTTCCTCCGGGGTCCAGTAGAAGGGGCCGATCATTTCCTTGAAGCGGCGGAAAAATGGGTCATCGCCCCGCGCAACGGCAACATGGGGGGTGTCCCAGGCTTTTTCGGGTTCTTTCAGATGGAGGCTGTTGCTCGGCGCGTTCTGCCAGAAGTCGAGCACGATCTGTTCGATCCATGAGCTTTGGGAGTGTGACATGGCGTCCTTCCTCTATGATCGGTTGAGGTGGATTGCGTTTTCCTACTACCTTGGTTGGTTTTTCGTGTCCTGTCAAGGCAGCGTCCCCGCAGCTCTTCCTTCTTTGCGTCACTTCACCAGCACCGTCCAAAGAATCCCCGCACCGATCGCCGAACCGATCACGCCGGCTACGTTGGGGGCCATGGCGTGCATCAGCAGATAGTTGCTTGGGTCGGCCTGGCGGCCGACGGTCTGCACCACGCGCGCCGAGTCCGGAACGGCGGAGACCCCTGCCGCGCCGACCAGGGGATTGATTTTATCCGTGAGAAAAAGGTTGAGGAACTTAGCGAACAGGATGCCGCCTGCGGTGGCGACGCAGAAAGACAGCGCACCCAGACCGAAAATAAGGATCGATTGCGGGGTGAGAAAGTGATCGGCGCTGGTGCTGGCGCCCACTGAGAAACCGAGCAGGATGGTGACGATATCGATCATGGCGTTGCGGGCGGTGTTGGCCAGGCGGTCGGTGACGGTGCACTCCTTGAGCAGATTGCCGAAGAACAGCATGCCGATCAGGACCATGGAGCCCGGCGCGATCATGGCGCAGATCAGGAACGCGGCGACGGGAAAGATGATGCGTTCGCGTTTGCTGACCGTGCGCGGTGCTTTCATGTGGATGCGCCGCTCCTGTTCGGTGGTGAGCAGATACATGATGGGCGGCTGGATGACGGGAACCAGTGCCATGTAGCTGTAGGCGGCGATGGCGATGGAGCCGAGCAGGTGCGGGGCCAGTTTGGCGCTGAGAAAGATGGCGGTGGGGCCGTCTGCGCCGCCGATGATGCCGATGGCGCCGGCTTCCGCGGGGGTAAATCCGAGGTAGAGCGAGCCGAGCAGGGTGAGGAAGATGCCGATCTGAGCGGCGGCGCCGAGCAGCACCAGCTTCGGGTTGCTCAGCATGGTGGAGAAGTCGGTCATAGCGCCGATGCCGAGAAAGATCAGGGGCGGAAACAGACCCTGGCTGACGCCGAAATAGATATAGCTCAGCACGCTGCCTTCGTCATAGACGCTCAGAGGCATTCCGGCGATGGAGGGGATGTTGCCGACGATCACTCCGAAGCCGATGGGGATCAGCAGCAGAGGCTCGTAATCCTTGGTGATCGCCAGGGTGATGAAGACAATGCCGATGACGATCATCAGCAGATGCCCCCAGGTCAGGGACATGAAGCCGGTATTCTGGAAAAAGTCGCTGAGCAGTTCCATGACGATCTCTCCCTCTGAAGAGAAGTGTTTTCATAATGATGGCAGGTGGAGGCCCCAACCTGAGGCGACGACCCGTTGTTTCCGGTCGACGCAATCGTTGTCTACTGCGGAGAAACCAGGACCAGCTCCTGCCCCTGGCTGACGGAGTCGCCCTCCTGCACGTTGACCGCAGTGACGGTGCCGCCGATGCGCGCATTGATTTCATTCTCCATTTTCATCGCTTCCATCTTGAGGAGGGGTTCGCCGGCCGCGACTGTATCGCCGACCTTGACATAGACCGACAGGATGGAGCCGGGGATCGGGGCGGTCACCCGGCCCGGCTCGGCAGATCCGGAGGCGGCTACAGGGGGCGTTTGGGGCGGTGCGGAGGTTGCAGTACGGGATGCGCGATGCTCAATTGCCCGGCTGTCCTCCATATGGCTGAAGACCTCAGCCACCCGGTCGATGGTCACGGTGATCTCGCGACCGTTGACATCGAAGGTCGCCTCTTCGGCGCCCAGGTCCAGAAGTTCGATACGGAACGATTTACCGTTCAGGGTCAGTTCGTATTTACGCATGGGGGCCTCCCTCGGACAGTGATCTCATGCGACCGGCGGAATTCCAGATGGAACCCTGTCCCGGTCGGCGGCGGATGGTGATGCGTTGCCGATCGCCCCCCGCCCGCTCCATTTCAAGGTGCAGGACCAGTGTGAGCGCCGCGATGATCTCCTCGTCATCGGGCGGATCGGGCCCGGTTTCGCTCTTGTCTTTTGCGGTGGCGGCAGTCGGGGCCGATGCCGCGCCGCGCAGGCGGTCGAACAGAGCCAGCAGGTTCGGCAGGCGCGCGATAAACAGGCTGATGAGCGCCAGCCCGCTGAATACGACCAGCATACCGGTCAGGGTGATGCCCAGTCCCTGCCCCTCTATGACATTGTCCCAACTCAGTTTCATGTTGTTCTCCTTTGAATCCGCAAAACTGATATTTTTGCGGCTGATTGCAAAGGGCCGGATCACAGCGGGATGTTGCCGTGTTTCTTGCGGGGGTTGGCGTCCTGTTTGCCTTCGAGCATGTTCAGCGCCTTACAGATGCGAAACCGGGTGCGCTGCGGCAGGATCACCGCGTCGATATAGCCGCGCCGGGCTGCCGCATAGGGGTTGGCGAAGGTTTCGGCGTACTCTTTTTCCTTCTCCGCCAGAATGCCCTTCCCCTGATCGGGATTCTTGGCAATTTCCCGTGCATGCAGAATCTCCGCTGCGCCGCGCGCACCCATAACGGCGATCTCCGCTGTGGGCCAGGCATAGTTGATGTCGCCGCGCAGATGCTTGCTGCTCATGACGCAGTAGGCGCCGCCGTAGGCTTTGCGCAGGGTCACAGTCACCTTGGGAACGGTCGCTTCGGCGTAGGCGTAGAGCATTTTCGCGCCGTTGCGGATGATGCCGCCGTATTCCTGGGCGGTGCCGGGGAGAAAGCCGGGGACGTCGACAAAGGTCACCACCGGAATGTTGAAGGCGTCGCAGAAACGCACGAAACGCGCACCCTTGACGGAGGCGCCGTTGTCGAGGACTCCAGCCAGATGCTGGGGCTGGTTGGCGACAATGCCGACCGAACGGCCGTCATAGCGTCCGAAGGCGATGATGAGGTTGGGGGCGTAATCCGGCTGCAGTTCGAGAAAGCGACTGTCATCCACCGTTTCGGCCACCACGTGCCGGACATCGTAGGGTTCGTTGCTGTTTTCCGGGACCAGCGCCGCCAGGGCTTCGCTCTCGCGCTCGGCCGGGTCTTCGCTCTCCACCCGCGGTGGCGGTTCCATATTGTTCTGCGGAATGTAGCTGAAAATTTCCCGCAGCTGCCCGATGGCTTCCATCTCGTCATTCACGGCCAGGTGTGCGGTGCCGCTGCGGGAAGCGTGGACATCGGCGCCGCCCAGCGTCTCCACGTCCACATCCTCGTGGGTCACTGCTTTGACCACCTTGGGGCCGGTGAGAAACATATAGCTCTGGCCGCGCACCATGATGGTGAAATCGGTGAGGGCGGGGGAGTAGACGGCGCCGCCGGCGCAGGGACCGAAAATGCCTGACAGCTGCGGAACGACGCCCGACGCCATAACGTTGCGCAGGAAGATGTCGCTGTATCCCGCCAGGCTCTCGATCCCCTCCTGAATGCGCGCGCCGCCGGAATCGTTGATTCCGATCAGCGGCGCGCCGTTTTTGACGGCCATATCCATCACTTTGCAGATCTTCTCTGCGTGGGTTTCCGAAAGGGAGCCGCCGAACACGGTAAAATCCTGCGAGAAGACGTAAACCAGCCGTCCGTCGATGGTGCCATATCCCGTGATCACCCCGTCGCCGGGGTATTGCTTCTCCTGCATCCCGAACTGATGGCAGCGGTGCGTCTTGAACATATCGAATTCTTCGAAGCTGCCTTCATCGAGCAGGCACTCCAAGCGTTCGCGGGCTGTCATCAAGCCTTTGGCGTGTCGTTGCGCGATGCGCCTGCGTCCGCCTCCTTCAAGGGCCTGGCGGCGTTTTTCGAGCAGTTCGGTGATCTTATCTTCCATTTTCATGTTCTGCTTCTCCTGGGTAATCAGCCCTTCAGCCGTTGTAGTAGATGGAATACAGGGTTTCGCGGCCAAGCAGCGCATCGACCTGGGCCTGCAACTCCCTGCGGCGCGGATCTTCGACCCAGTCCTGCCAGTTTTCCAGGGCGCGCCAGCTGCTGATGACCAGCCGCTCCTCGGGATCGTCGTAATTGATGAGGGTTTCACCCGAGATGTAGCCGGGGCAGGTGTTGGCCAGGGCACGCATCTTCAGGACCAGGGGGCGCAGATCTTCTTCCTTCTCCCGGGGGACGCGACGTACGATGATGATCTTGACGGCCATGGGGGTCTCCTTCTACCTGTTGTTGGAAGAAAAACCAGTTTATATGTTTTTTTAATAAATCAGCTTCAATTTTTAGCAGATTATAGCTGGAATTGCAAATGGAGAAATGTGTTTTTTGAGGTGTGAATAAAAGCGGTGGAAGAGATGCGTGACTGGAAAGGGAAAAATGGTTTCCGGTCATGGGGCAAAAACTGTTATCATAACGGATTGTACGGCTATGGCGTACGAGCGAAAAACGTATGTGACGGGGGTTTCATGGCGAACCAGCAAAAGGGTGAAGGCGGTCTGATCAAGGGGATCTTCGCGAGTTATCTGATTTTGGTCCTGCATGCCTTGCTGATGTTGTTGCTCGGTCTGCTTGTGGTTTTCTTCCGTGGCGTGGTGGAATACATGCTGTGGATTGTTCTCGGTGGACTGGCATTGATCGGCTTGTCGGCCTACTTTTTTTATCGACGAATCAAAAATCGCAGCGGGCAGTTCGGCACCATTCTCAATGATCCCGCTTTTCGCGACCGGCCGGTGGAGATCAGTTTTCTGGGTGGGCTCGCATCGGTGCGGCTCGGCAACCGCGGCCAGTGGGGTGAGGGAGCCGCCGCGATCGAGGGCGGGCAGACCCCGCAGCTGGAGGATCCGGAAGCGGTGCGCCGTCGTGAGCTGGCACGTCTGGTGCTGATGCTCGACAAAGATCTGATAACGCAGGAGGAATACGATAAGCTTAAAAGAGATCTGCTCAAGGACTGATGTTCCCGAGGATGGCGACGCCATCAATCTTTGAGTGGGACTTTCGTGAACCCAATAAAAAGGAGGTTGACCCATGAGTGTTTTCCGCAGGTGGTATTGCCGTTGTTCAGGAGAACCCAGGGAACTCAACTATGAACGGGTTCTCGAAGATGAAACCCTGGGCGAGCCGTTCTGTGACCGCTGCGGCGCTACGCCTTCCTCCGACCCCAGGCACACGATTACTTTCAAAGACGAAGAGGATTATGAAGATTGAAAACATGTGCGGCGCCGTTCCCCGAGAGGAGATGGCGCCGTATTTTTTACGGAAATCAACTGCTTTCTTTCTCCTCCTGATCCCGCCAGGAGGTCGGCGGCTCAATCTCGTCGCACAGCCGCGGGCGCGGCGTCTGGTAAGAGGGCAGCTGCAGCAGAGTGACATCGGTGGGGAGGCGCAACTCGCGATAAAGATCCTGTGGGTGCTTGAGGTGGCTTTTCGAGAGGTGCATCGGCAGAAAAAAGCGCGGGCGCAGTTTTTCGGCCAGCTTGCGCGCGTCGTCGGTGCACAGGTGAAAGGATCTGCGGGCTTTATCTTTGTGGTTGCGTAGGTAGCTGCATTCGCAGATCAGCAGGCTCAGGTCGGCGAACAGCTCTCCGGCCTGTTTAAAGTTGGCGGCGGTGGCGCCGATATCGGTCAGGTAGCCGATGGAGGTGCACGGCGACTCTCTGCGGATTCTCCCATAGAGATCCTCACCTGAGAGTTTTTTTTCTCCTTCCCGGGTATTTACCCGAATCGGAAGTGAGAGCTTTTTTTCGTAATAGTTCTTTTTCAACTCCTGCAGCCAGTGACCCGGGATCAGCCCAAGAGATTCGAGCTCCTTTGGGTCGATCTGAAACCCCGGCTTTTCCGTGATGCGAAAGCCGAGCACGGGGATTTTGTGATCAAACAGGGCGGCCTCGACCTGCAGATGACCGTTTGCGTAAATCAGCGCGTCTCTGCGTTCTTCTCGCCCGAGAAAAGTTCCCCGGAAGCCCTGGCTGCCGGAAAACAAAGTGCGGGCAAAGTGAGTCGGGTGAATTTCATGCACTCGCAGGTCCGACCAGAAATCCTCCGCCAGGTTCCAGTCATATCCCCCCAGTTTGCGCTCCATGCGGGCGGCCATTCCCGGTGGGCCGTAGATATCGTACACGCGCCCCGACACCATGCTGTGGCGCACGAAGGCGTCCATCCCCATGAAGTGATCCATGTGGGCATGGCTGATGAAAATGGCGTCGATCGATTTGATGGTGCGTTTGGCGAGATGATGCAGCGGGCCGCAGTCGAACAGCAGGCTGCGCCCGGTGGCGCGGACCCGCACCAGCAGCAGGGGATCATCGAGCAGGCCGGCAGGGAAAGTCGGCTCGATCTGTTTGAAAACTGAGGGAAGAATCATGATCCAGCCTATGGCAGTGGTTGGCATTCCTCATAGTATGCAGCACAGGCAGTCCGGGGACAAGGAGAGCGAAATGGGAAGCCACCAGATCACAACGGCCTGTACCGCCTGCGGGCAGTGTTTTATCATCTGTCCGGTGGGAGCGGTTGTCGAACTGGATCCAGCAGGGTATGACATTGATTCCGATGTCTGTATCGATTGCGGTCATTGTCGTGCAGTTTGCCCAGCCGGCGCAATTGAGGGCGTTTCCTCCCCTTTTGATCAGGGCTGATCAGCCGTTTACCGGCAGACATAAAATGACAAGGAGTAAACAGAATGAAAACCGACCTCGATAACCTGTGCATCAACACCCTGCGCATGCTGGCGGTGGATATGATCGAGAAAGCGGGATCCGGCCACCCGGGGCTGCCGCTGGGCGCCGCGCCCATGGCCCATGTGCTGTGGAGCCGGTATCTGCGCTTTAACCCCAAGAACCCCGACTGGTGCGACCGCGATCGTTTCGTGCTCTCCGCCGGGCACGGTTCCGCCCTCCTTTATGCGCTGCTGCATCTCAACGGCTATGATCTGAGCCTTGAGGACCTCAAGCGCTTCAGGCAGTGGGGCAGCGCCGCGCCCGGCCACCCCGAACGGGGTGTGACGCCGGGGGTAGAGGTGACTACCGGTCCCCTCGGGCAGGGTTTTGCCAACGGGGTCGGCCTGGCCATGGCGGAGCGTTTTCTGGCGGCGCGTTTCAATCGCTGCAATCAGTCCGTGGTCGACCACTGGACTTATGTTCTGTGCAGTGACGGCGACCTGATGGAAGGGCTCTCCTATGAATCCGCGTCCCTTGCCGGCCATCTCAAACTCGGCAGGTTGATCTGCCTGTATGACGACAACCAGATTTCGCTGGCGGCCGGCACCCGACTGACCTTCAGCGAGGATGTGCTGCGCCGCTTCGAGGCCTGTGGCTGGCAGGTGCTGCAGGTATCGGATGGCAACGATTTGGAGGAGATTGACCGGGCGATCCAGGTGGCCCGTGCGGAAATGCAGCGACCGTCGCTGATCATGGTCCGCACCCAGATCGGCTACGGCAGCCCTGGGCGACAGGGAACCCCCGACGCCCACGGCGCGCCGCTGGGGACGGAGGAAACAGCGGCAACCAAGGACTTTTTCGGTTGGCCGCGCGAGGAAGCTTTTCACATTCCCGAAGAAGCACTGGCCTATCGCGATGAGAAGATCGCCGCGGGCGCCGCACTGGAGCATCAGTGGAACGAGCGGATGATGGCCTGGAACGAAGCCTGTCCGGAAGTGCGCGAGGACTGGGGGCGGGTCATGCGGGGCGAACTGCCCCACGACTGGGATGCCGACATCCCGGTTTATGGCGCCGATGCCAAGCCCGTGGCGACCCGTTCTGCCGGCGGGGAGGTGATGAACGCCATCGCGCGTAAGGTGAAAAATCTCATCGGCGGTTCAGCCGATCTCGATCCCTCGACCAAGACCGTCTTGAAAAAAGAGGGCAGCTTCCAGGGGCCGGGGGCTGATTTTGATTCCATCCCCGGAAAGGAAGCCGGACCCTGCGACTACGGAGCCTCCAATATCGCCTTCGGCGTGCGTGAACATGCCATGGGGGCGATCCTCAACGGTCTGGCGGCGCATGGCGGTATCCGCCCCTTCGGCGCAACTTTTTTCGTCTTCTCCGATTATATGCGTCCCGCCATCCGGCTGGCGGCTCTCAGCGAACTCGAGGTGAGCTATGTCCTGACCCATGATTCGGTGGCGGTCGGCGAGGACGGCCCGACCCATCAGCCGGTGGAGCATCTGGCCGGCTTCCGTGCCATGCCCAACCTGGTGGTGCTGCGCCCGGCCGATGCCAATGAAACCGCCGAAGCCTGGCGAGTGGCCATGACGCATCGGGGCGGGCCGGTGATGCTGGTGATGAGTCGCCAGAACCTGCCCGTCATCGACCGCCAGCGGTTTGCCCCGGCCAGAGGTCTGAGGCATGGCGCCTACATCCTTGCGGAAGCTTCCAGTAAAATTCCGCGGCTGATCCTGATCGCAACCGGCGCCGAGGTGCACGCGGCGCTGGAAGCCCTTGAGCGCCTTGAGAAGCAGGGAATCCCCACCCGCCTGGTCAGTATGCCGTCCTGGGAACTTTTTGAAGCCCGCCCGGAGGATTACCGGGAGCAGGTTCTGCCCAGCGCCGTTAACGTCCGCCTGGCCATCGAGGCCGGCAGTGGGCAGGGTTGGCACCGTTATGTGGGGGCCCGCGGCGATGTCTTGTGTCTCAATCGCTTCGGTGCCAGCGCGCCGGGAGAAGAGTTGCTGCAGCGGTTCGGTTTCAGTGCCGACGAAATTGAACGGCGCGCCCTGGCGCTGCTCGATGCTGGGCAGCGATGAGTGTGTCGCATCAGGTTTGCGACGTTGCAGCCCTGTGAATTGCGACGTTTCTGTCACGTCGCAAAGAAAATCCGGATTATTTTCTTCCCCTGTAAGTTATTGGAAAAACATAGAATTGTTACGGGGTGGGGATCATGGCACGCGCCTTGATATAAGGATGGGTGAGATGCGTCAAAGCATAAGGCTGCTTACTGCCGCATGCGGCACCATTAACCCATAAAAACAAGGAGGAGTTGCCATGTTGTCCAACAGTCTATTTCGCGAGTTGGAAAATCTGAGAAGAGAAATCGATGATGCGTTCCGTGGGGTGCGGCCGACGGCCGGTTTGCTCAGCCCGGATTTTCTGCCGGGTCTGGGCCTGGCAAATTATCCGCAGGTCAACCTGCGTGAGGATGAGAATGCGTTTCATCTTGAGGCGTTGGTCCCCGGCGTCGAACCTGCGGATCTCGATCTCAGTGTCATGAACCGGACCCTGACCCTCTCCGGCGAGCGCCGCGAATCCGAGTACAAAGATGCCAGCTGCCATCGCAACGAACGCGGCAGCGGCCGATTCCTGCGAACGATCGAGCTGCCGTCCGAGGTTGAAAATGAAGCGATCAAGGCAGAATATCGAAACGGGGTCCTGAGGGTGACTTTGCCCAAGGCTGAAAGCGCAAAGCCCCGCAAGATCACGGTAAAAGCTTCGTAATTGAAAATTCCGGGGAAAAAATTTACGAAGGGAGGTTGTACCATGAGCGAAAGAAATCTCACCATCAGCCATGATGAAAACCGGTCTTTGCGCCCTTATGAAGACAGCACAAGGACCGCGCGCCCCGCTGTGGATATCTTCGAAAACGAGGACGCATGGATTTTTCTGGCCGATATGCCCGGAGTGAACAAAGAGCGTCTTGACGTCAACATCGATCAGGATGTTCTGACGCTGCGCGGCCGGGTCGAGGATGAACCTCAGGGTGAAACGCTGCTGCGCGAATTCACCACCCAGGCGTACATGCGGCAGTTCCAGCTTCCCGGCGACATCGACGCCGACAAGGCGGAAGCTTCCATGAAAAACGGTGTGCTGACCTTGAAGCTGCCCAAGAGCGAAGCCGCCAAACCGCGCCGCATAGAGATCACCACCCACTGATGAGTTTTTGCGAATGCATTCTGCAAAAAAACGGGACGTTTGCCGCAGGATCGGGCAAGCGTCCCGTTTTTTTTGTGGCGAGAGGCAGAAAACGCTTTTTTCGTTTCTGCGGAAGAACTGAAAGAGGACGACGATAATAGAAACCTTGTCAATCTACAGGAAATCTGGTAAACCTGAATAGTTAAAAAAAATAAATTATATTTAACTTTATGGCGATCTGTTTCAGGTCGCCGGGCAATAAACTTCATTGAAATAGTTCCGCAGGGTTCCGACATGCTTTTCGTCGTCGCGCGCCAGCATGCGGAAGCGTTCTTTGAGCTTTTCATCCTTGAATTCGACCGCGGTGCAGACATGGACGCCGATGAATTCTTCTTCAAGCTCGATCGCCTTGAGCAGCGCCTGCTTTTCCGTGGGGGGATCGTTTTCAAGATCGCGCAGCAGGCTTTGCGCCTTGAGCAGCAGCAATTCCAGGCGGGATTTGCCGATTTTGACTCCAGCAAAACTTTCCGACTGCGGCAGCACGCGCGCGTAGCGCACCTGGTTGGCGTGGTCAGCTTCGTCTTTGGCAAGCTGGAGCATCAGCTCCTGAAGTTTCTCGTTCCCCCGCATGGCATGGGCCATACGGCGGTAGATCAGGCACATGGTACTTTCGATCTCGGCGCAGATATCGAAAAACTCCTGCATAAAAATGTCTCCATGCTGAAAGTTGAAATTAGATGCTTTCCCAGAAAAGCATCAATGTCGATGGCTAAGCAAAAAGCGCCAAATGCAAGGCGCGCGATTGTCGAGCAATGAGGCGTACTTACGTACGTCGAAGCGGTGAGAGCAATTGCAGCAACGCAGCAGTTGGTGAGTTTTTGCGACGCCATCAAATTAGACATATCTTAAAAAGAGAGGGTTCAAAATGCAACGAAAAAGGATATTTTCCTGAAGTTGCACAAAAAAATTGGCAGATCCGACAGCTTTTCGTGCTCTTTTGTTCTTCGAATTTGAAATAACCGGAACAGATTTGCTGGCACGCAGTTTCCTGCCCGAATTACACTTGATGGCGTCGCAGAAAGTCCGTCCTACGGCGTTACGCCGTTTTTTCAGGACCTCGACATACCTGATGTATGCCTTCGCCCCTGAAAAACCACCAGGCCTTGTAGGACGAAATTTTTGCTTAACCATCTTTCGAGTTTTTGCGAATGCATCACACTTGGGCGTTGGAAACATTTTGCTTCATCCTGACGGATGAAAGGAGTGTCGCATCGTGGCGGAATCTTGGGAGATTATCCTGTTTTGCGGGACCCTGGTGCTGGGGTTGATGGGTGGATGGGTCATGCACCGCTCCGACTTCTGTCTGGCTTCCGCTTTTCGAGATCTTTTCCTGTTTCGCTCCTTCTTCATGTTGCGCCAGATAGTTTTAGCCGTACTGGCCGGCATGGTGTTGTTCGAGGCGCTGCGGCTGTGCGGCCTGGTTGCCGAGCTGCCTTTTCCGATGATGGGCCCGGCCAGCTGGACCCATCTGTTGGGCGGGGTTCTCTTCGGCTGCGGGATGGTGCTGGCTGGTGGCTGTGTGTTCGGAACCCTCTACAAAGCGGGATCGGGCAGCGCGACCGGCCTGACTGCAATTGGCGGGATCGTCCTGGGGTGTTTGGTTTACGGATGGATTCATCCCTGGTGGCAACCTCTGCGGGAACGCCTTGGCTGGACAGTGCCCTGGGATCTTCCCGGAGCGCTCGGCGGGACGCCGCTCCTGTTCAAAGCAGTCAGCGCGGTGTTGCTGCTCGCCATGGTTTTTTACTGGTTTCAGCGCGGTATCATGCAGCGAGAGGCTCATGCGCAGGGCTACCTGCAGCCCTGGCACGCTGCTTTGGCGCTGGGGGCGATCGGTGCATTGTCGGTGCTGCTGGTCGGCATGCCTCTGGGTCTGACCACCGCTTATACAAAAGTCGGAGCGTGGCTGGTGACGCTGGCAGTACCTCATCCCGCTCAGGTGCCGGCTTATTTCAGCACGGTCGCCATGGATTATCGAACCCTTCTGGGCGGCGTGCCTTTGACGGGTGGTCCTACGCCACACTGGGATGGTATCTCCCTGGTTCAGTACCCTCTGATTCTGGGAGTTTTTTTCGGGTCGGCGCTGTCGGCCCGGCGGCTGGGGGAATGGCATTTTCGTTGGCGTCTGCCCTCGAATCAGTATCTCCTTGCCCTGACGGGAGGGGTGATGATGGGACTGGCATCGCGCCTTGCCCCCGGCTGCAATGTCTGGCATGTTCTGGGAGGGTTGCCGATTCTGGCAATCGGCAGTATCCTTTTCACCTTAGGGCTTTTCCCCGGGGCCTGGCTGGGAACGAGAGTCATCACTCGTCTGCTGGCCTGAGAGGTGACGTATTTTTGGTCAGGGCGGGGTTGGTCGGTCCTGATGAAAGAGAGGTTGACGGCACTATGAGTCAGGAACTGCAATTCGATCTTCGCGGCCAGATCTGCCCCTCCACTCTTTTGACAGCTCTGCGTGAAGTGAATCGTCATCGCAAGGATCTGCGCAAGGGGCGCGTACAGTTGACCATCCACACGGACAACCGCGACTCTACCGCCACAATTCCCGAAGCGGTGCGCAATATGGGGTACCGGGTGACGGTGGAAAAAAAAGACGGACACTATCTGCTTCATATCGATTTTCCCGTTGAAGACCAGGGGGCAGGGTTATGAGTTCAATTCCCTCACCACCGAAGGATGCGGTGATCGTGGAGCAGGAACCGGAAAACGAAATGGAACGCCTGCGGCGCGAAAACGCCCAGTTGCTGAAAGACAAGGCGCTGCTCTCCGACTACATCCGCCGTAAGACCAATCAGTTGTTGCGCGTCATGGGGACGGCCACCCTGGAGCCGGAAGAACTCGATGATGCCACGCTGGTGGAGGTCGACCCTATCGGTATTGTGGCTGAATCCTTTCAGCAGGTGCTTGAACACCTGCGCGAGACCAACCAAGATCTTGACGAGGCGCGACAGAATCTGCAGGCCGTGTTTGATTCTGTCGGCGTTGGCATTATGGTGGTCGATGCCGACATGCGCATCGTTTCCTTCAACCGCAAGATGCGCGAATGGTTTGACATGGACGACGATGCGACAGGCAAACCCTGTCGAGGCGTGGTCTGTAATGGGGCTCATCCGCGGATCGGCTGCATCTTCCACGACGTCATGGCTTCGCGGCGCGGCGAAAAATGCGGCGATACCGTAATGGGGGACCGGCATTACCAGGCCATGGCGGCGCCGATCAAAAATGCGCAGGGGGAAATCGACCGCGTTATTATCGTCTATGCCGACATTACCGACCGCAAACGGATGGAGGATGTGCTGCGCGAGGCCCAGGTCCGCATGCACTCGATTTTTGCATCAGTGCAGGCGGGAATTATTCTGGTCGATTGCGAAACCCGTAAAATCGTTCATGCCAATCCAGCTGCGGAAGACATCACCGGGTATCGCCTGCACGACATGGTGGGACACCCGTGTCAGGGGTTTATCTGCCCGACGCCGCAAGGGCAGTGCCCGGTGCTGGACCTCGGCGAAACGGTTGAACGAAACGAAACCGCAATGATCCGTGCGGACCATCTCAGTTTGCCGATCCTGAAGACCATTGTTCCGATCACCCTTGATGGCCGCCCCCATCTGCTTGAGACCTTTGTTGAGATTACTGAACTCAAGCGCATGGAGGAATCTCTGCGCCAGGCTCTGACCGAGGTGCAGTCCGGACGGGAACGCATCGATGCCATTGTGCGTTCCATCGGCGATGGGGTGGTGGTGACGGACACCGAAGACAGGGTCGTCCTCATGAACCCGGCTGCGGAGGAATTTTTCAAGGTATCGCTGGTGGGAAAAAACATTCACGATGTCGGCTCTTTGTTCGAAGATCAGCGCCTTTACCAGAACCTGGTGTCGGCGCTGACTTCAAGCGAAACCGAAGATTTTCACCGCACGTCTTCGGTGCGGGAAAAGTCACGTGTGCTTCAGGGACGTTCTTCGGTAATTCGCGACCTTGGGGGGAGAGAGAGCGGGCATGTTCTGACCTTGCGTGATCTGACACGCGAGCGCGAGGTGGAGCGGCTGAAGCGGGAGTTCGTCTCCAATGCCGGCCACGAATTGCAGACTCCTCTGACGGCGATCATCGGTTTTTCCGAGCTGCTGATCGGCCAGGAGGAGCTGCCGGAAGAAACCCGCCAGGAGTGCTTGCGGTTTATCAACGAAAAAGGCGAGGAACTCTCAGCGATTGTCGACAACCTGCTGGATATCAATCGCATTGCCGCGGGGCGCAGGCTGCAACTCCATCCCGAAAAATGCGATCTGCGCCAGTTGGTTTCCGAGGTGCTGGAGCCCTTCCGCAGCAAGTATCTGAAGCACGACTTTGTTCTGGATTTTCCGGCGGAATCCCTTGTCTATCGGGTGGACCCGCAGAAGATGAAAAAGGTGCTGGAGAGCCTGCTGTCCAATGCCGTGAAATTTTCTCCGGAAGGTGGAAAGGTCCGCCTGTTCTGCAAGAGATTGAGCGACGGGTTCGAAATGAGCATCTCGGACGAAGGAATCGGCATGGCGCCGGAGCAGGTTCAGCGGATGTTCGAAGTTTTCTATCGCGGCCACACGAGCAATCCGGCGTTCAGCGGCACCGGTCTGGGACTGGCCATCGTCAAGGAAATGGTCGACGCCCACGGCGGACAAATATGGGTCGACAGCCAGCCCGGAGCGGGAACAAGTTTTCATGTCAAGATTCCGCTGCTCGATAAATCCGATGCCTAGGAGGCTGTCGGACTTTGAGGATCGTCACGAGAAATTAGCAAATCGAGGACAGATTTTCGGAAATTTGAGAGCGAATAGTAGACCTATTTGTCGAAAATTTGCGGAAATATGGTCCGATTTGCAGGTTTCGCAGTAGATTCTTCCAAAGTCCGACAGCCTCCTAAACTGGCTTTATCGCCATGACATCGGTTCCGGATGAAACAATTCCGGAGTTTTCAGAACCAGATTTCACGCCAGGCGCGCAGGGTAAGCGGCTCAAGGTTCAAAGCCGGCGTTAACTGGTGAAGCTTTCCATCGTCGGTTTGAAATATCAGTTTCGAGGATCGGTCCCCGTCGCCGAAAAGCCATTTTAACGGTGAGGCGCGGCCCCTGGCGCGGTAGCCGTGGCGGCGCCCTGCCGGGAGCTCTCCGCCGCTTGGCGTGCGCAGTACGGTGCGGGAAGCGATGCGCGCTTGAAGTCCCGTATCGTAATCAAGGGCGTAAAGGCGGCTGAAGTCGTTGCCTCCACAGGGTGCGCGGCTTGGAGTGTAACTGGTGAAAAAGACCTTGCCCGCGATAACGATCGCCTGATTGATCACCCGCTCCGACATCCCCTGCCGCGATCTGCCCAATTGAAACCACCAACCGTGACGCTGCAGGGCGGTTTTCGCTCTCTCCCCCAGGGATTCGATTGCGGCCCTGCTGTTGATGGCAGTGACCTCCAGCAGGTCTTCAGCGGTTTGCGGGGTGAAAGGTGCTCCGTTGAATCTTTCTTCGGTGGCTCTGGAAAAGGGGTTCGGTTGTTCAATCAGGCAGTAAAAGGCATGCGTTGTGCTGTCCTGGCGATCGTCTTCATGCAGGAAGAGACCGGTGCCGAAATAGATCCGCAGATTGCCGGCCTGGTCGGTGATCAGGGTCGGCTGCGTGGAAATGCCGCGTCCGCCTGTATCAAAATGTTTGCTGGCTCGCCAGAGCCGCTGCTGGCGGTCAAAATGAAATTTCCACAGGATCCCTTCGCTGTCGCCGGCATAGGCCAGGTCAAGCAGACCGTCCTGGTTGCTGTCATAGGCGACGGGATCGGTCATTGAATAATAGGCAGAGGAGGGTGAGCGTGAATTGGTGGTGATCCAAGTGCTTCCCTCTGCACCATCGAACCACCGCGGCAGCTTTTCCCCGTTTGCGATATCGAGTGCTGCGACGGCGCCCGGTGCGGTATCTTCACGGTAGCCTGAAGTCACAATAGCCGCCCAGTGGCCGTCCGGAGCCAGTGGCCCGACTGCAGGGCGGGTGGAGGCGCGGGCGCCGGGGAAAGGGGATCCCTCCCACAGCGGCGCAACCCGATCGGAGTCGGGTTGCGTGATATCGAGGGCGAAGTAAAAATCACCGCCCAATCCGGCACCGCCGATCAGGACGGTGCGCCAACCGTCGCCATCCCCGCGGCTGTCATCATCACGAGCGGCATCCCATTGCGGATTCCAGACATCGTGTACGACCGGACTCAGATCGAGGCGATAGCGGTGTTCCTCTTGAAGAATATCGGGTATTGCCGCCAGCAGTCGCCCTGGCAGGTAGGCCCAGGCCTGGCTTCCTGCCGGGCGGGGGGCGGAGCCGGAAGCGCGAACCGCATGCAGCATGCCGTCGTTGGCGGCAATATAGATCAGGGGCTCTCTCTGCTGATGGCGCTGCCTGAAAGAGTCGTAACCCACGCGGGAGTGAGGCTGTGGCGGCGCTCCCACCAGTACCGGGTCGCTGTGGATGAGGGTGCCCAGGGGAAGCCGGCCGAAGTTTTCCAGCCGCTGCGTCGCGGTCTGGGGATCCGCCTGCCAGAGGGTCGCCAGTTGTCCTGTCACCGGGCCGTTGACGGACAGAAACGTTTTGCGGCCGGAATTCTGCGGGAGAGTGAAGATGCGGCGGTCTGTCAGATCCTGCGAAGCCAGCTTTTGCTGTACGCTCCATAATGCAGAGAGGTGCGGCGGCACAGGGTCGGGCACAGGGAGAGGGAAGGCCTGAAGGTCTCCTTTTTTCTGTCGGGGGTCAAAAAAAGTGCGCAGCCAGATCCCGGCCCCGGTCACTTGGGTCGATCCGGTGTGCAAGGGGGCTCCTTGCACAGACCCCGCTTGTGAAGAGTCGCTTTCACCACAAGAGGTGAAGGAGCCGGACGGCGTGAGAACCCCTGCCATCGGGCGGTTGGGCTGCGAGGTCGATGGTGAAGCCGCACAGGCTGGATTTGCGAGCAGTAAAAAGCTCAACACGCCCAGGAGTTCAGGGACCTTCACCAGCTGTGGTAATATTTGGGTCATCTCAGTACCCGGGCGCCGGAATCAGGCGACGCAGCTGGGTTTCGATCCCAGCCACCGCCTCGTCCGGCCCCATTCCTTTCGCCTGAATCCTGTAACGCAGCGCGCGCACATTGTCACTGAAAAGGGGCGGGCGAGACATGCCGTCATAAACAATGGCGGCACTGAAGAGAGGGCGGCCTTCTTCGGAACGAACAGGCTCAGGCGCCTCTGCAAGCTCTGGGACAAAAGCCTGGTCCCAGGGATCTGTGACGGCGCGGCTGCCCAGGTCCTGCCTTGGCGCATCGGGATATTCCGCAAGCCAGGCGGCAGCATGCCGCCAGCCGTTTTCAGCCTGATAAAAAGCCTGGTTATGCGCTGCATTGTTGCGGGCTATGGCCAGTTCCACCAATCCGCCGGAGACGGAGGCGATCCCCAGGAGGGTCAGAGACGCCAGGATCATAATCGCCGTCAGCAGCGCGGCACCTTTCTGGTTGAAGATCGGGGTGGGTAGCCTTTGCATTTCTCTCTCCTAAAACAACCGGGTTCTCTCGAATTCGAGAGCCGTGTGTCGTTCCCGGCCGCGCTCGGACCAATGAGCGACGACCCGGATGGTTGTGACTCCGGGGCGTGGCCAGTCTGGAGCGATATTCCAGGACAGCTTCGTTTTCTCCTGGTTCGGTGGAATAAGGAGGTGATCCGCCTCTTCGCCTTTTTCCATCAATCCTGCTGCGCCGTCACCGTTGCGGTCGCTGAGCCGGGGATGATCGTGGGGGAGCGCCATCAACTGTTCGACCATGGTGCGTGCCGCGCTCTGCCCCTCATTCAATGCCTTTGCCTGTGCCGCTGCCCGCAGGCCCGTCCCCTGCAGGGCTGCAACAGCCAGGACGCCGATGGTAAAAACCGTCATCGCGAAGAGGACTTCGATGAGTGTGAACCCTGCGCGGTTGCCGGCCATTTTTACAGCCCCATGTTGCGGGCAAAAACCGATTCGCACCTCTCGACGACGCGGCTCTGCCCTCGAAAGGAAAACTCCGCTCCGAGAACGACCTCGATGCGCCGGATCGCGCCTGGATCCGAAAGCGATTCATTCTCACCGTCAAAAGGCAGAATCTCTTCCTCCCCCTCCTCATTTCTGCCGAAATAGCGAAATTCCAGGTGCGCGATTTTCTCCGCCAATGGTTGGTGATATCCTCTCCCGGGACAGTCCGTGGCGTCGCGTCCGGTCCCTGAGCAGCGGCCCCCGCCCTGGCGGCCACGGTGGATGCCGAGCGTGCCCTCGTGGTAGAGGCAGAAGGCCAGATGCTCGTCGGCTCCATCCAGGGCGGGCGGGGAGGACGGCACCAGGTCGCGGGTCAAATAGAGAAAATCCCGTTGCGCGACGACGATCCCCGCTCCGCTGGTTGCGCTGGGGTCATAGCCGGCGCTTCGCAGTTCGTGGCTTATGCGGGCCAGCGCCACGCGTAACTTGTCCTGTGTTTCGATCTGTGTTTCTCCAAGCTGGTAGGCTCGCAGGTGGCTCTGATACAGGGTCAGCATGGCGATGGCGGCCACCGAGGTCAGCGCCATTGCCGTAAGCACCTCAAGCAGGCTGAAGCCGGCCCTGAATTTTGCGGGATCCGCGCCTGTGGATGTCCTGGAATGAGGGATCACTGGACTCGGACCCTTCCCCCCGCGTTCTGGCTGATACGGTAGCTGCTCCGGGTGTGGCGCCCTTTCAGGTGGATTGACCCCCCGAGTCCCAGCGGCAGACCCCGGTGATTGAATCCGGCGTGTGCCGCACCGCTGAAGGTTGCCCTGACCAGGGAGAGGGTTTTCAGCGAGCGAGGATCATGGATCGGTTCCGTCCTTCCCTCCGAGTTTCGTGCCAGTATCTGGAACCCGCCGCCGCTGTGTTCATCGGCGAGGGTCCAGGTCAGCAGAACGTCACAATTGCGGCGTGCCGCTTCGGAGCGTGCCTGTTGAAAAGCCTCCACCAGGGAGCGAATTTCTGTTTTTTCCTGGAAGCGTGCCCGCCATCTGCCCAGAGCGGGACCGGTCAGAGAGCAGAGCGTGCAGATAAGAGCGAGAACGGTGAGAGTCTCAAGCAGGGTAATCCCCACTTGAGACCGCAAACGAGCATACATGGCGGGTCCCCCCTGAAACAAACAATCCAGTCTCGAACAAAGGTGTCCGAATAAATAACATGATGAGCGAGGGAATTATGTCTCAGGAAAACAGTCAGCGCAACAAAAAAACAGCTAATATACTGTTAAGAATTGATTAATCGTTGTTTTAATCTTCCGGGCCGGATACCCTCAAGTTCTATTCCTGAGCCACCGGACTCTTGCGGTCTGGCGACGATGGTGCTAGACTCCCGCCATTCTTTCCGTACAGGAGTGACACCATGGCCCGTACCGATAAAAATGAACAACCCCGGAAAACGGATTCGCAGCAGCAGCAGGATGCTCCCCCCAAACTCCCCAATATGGGGCTTGGCATGGTGGCCATTGCGGTCTATATCATCGGTGGTGCAGCGACTTTCGCCGGAGTCGTTTTCTGGGTCTTCTACCGCTCCGAAACACTCTGGGGCCTCGGCACCGGGGAGGCTTTCGGCTACCTGGGCATCTGTGTCGGTCTGATCATGACCATTCTCGGTGTTCTGCTCATGCGCTTGTTTCGCAATCACGCTTGATTTTTTTCTTCCCGTCTCCCGACCTCTTCCGGCCGCATACTTTTCTTATCATTCCCTGTATATTTTCTTCATACATTCTTCCAGATCTCTGTTGAAAGCACTTGAAATCAGGGGCTTACGTCTCTTCGTACCTTCTGAAAAGGGTCTGTAACAAGGCGCCGGCGTATGATTTTTACATACGCCGGCGCCTGTTTTTATCGCTTGCTGCCCGACTCGGTTGAAAAATAAAACGAGTAAAAATAATAATTTATCTACAATATTCATCATTTTGTAGAAATTGGTACGTCTGATGCTCTATAGGATTGTCACAAAGTATAGGTGCACCAAGTGCCGAAGGAGGCTGGCCATGAAAATAAAATTACTGACGACATTGCTGATGTTCGGAGCCACCAACGTATGGGCCGCGGCTGGGACCGAAGGGGACGGAACAAGCTTGATTACCAAGATCTTTCTCGGCTTCTTCGCGCTGATTATCGCCACCCAGCTGATTCCCGGCCTGATCCTGCTGGGGTCTCTAGTCAAGAGTATGTTCAGCAAACCGCGTGATGCGACACAAGGCAAAGGAACGCATAATTAACCGTTCATTCACCGTTGAATCGGTAAAGGAACAGAAAGGTGGGAGAGACATGGGCGTGCTGATGATTGCCGATAAGGATCCGCAAGGACGCAGGCAGTTGGCCAACATCTTTTCCACGGCGGGTTATCAGGTCGTGGAAACGGATTCGGCGGCCGGCGTACTGCTCGATATCTTCAAAAAAGATGCGCAGGTTGTTCTGCTGAGCGGCGATCTGGAAGAGATTCCTTCTGCCGAACTGATATCGATCATCAAAAAATGCAACAAGAACATGACTATTATTCTGGTTTCCAACGAGCAGTCTCTGCCGTTGATCCGCAAAGTCAGGAAAGAGGGGATCTTTTATCATGCTCTCAAGCCGAGCAACGCGGAGGACCAGGAAGAGTTGAAACTGGCCGTCCAGTGTGCCTTTGCCAACGCCGGAGCGGCAGTGGCAGGGGGCGCAGGACACAAAAAAGCGTAACGCCCAAATCACAGGAAAAAGGAGAGAGATGATGAAACACGCAGCAGTATGGACAATGTTGATGGCGGTTTTCGGAGGTGCCGCTCCGGCGCTGGCCGCTGGAGCGCGGGAAGACAGCAGCGGCATCGTGGTGTGGATGTTTCTTGGTTTCTGTGCTTTGATCGTAATTGCTCAGCTGATGCCGGCAGTGCTGATGATGCTTGGTGTAGTTAAAAGCGTCGGGCGGGACAAGGAATTCACTCCACAGAAAGCGCAGCACAAATCGAAATAGGGTATAGAATTGAACCAGCTGTGACGATGTCGATCGTGGAAAGAATCTTAACATCTCGCTCCTGGCTTCCGGAGACGGAAGATTTCAGGGAACGACAGAAAGGTTAGCGTAGGACCGGGCATTTGTTTTAACCTTGCATTCATGAGAGGGAGGTTGTCATGGAACGCGGAACCTGGACATTTATCATCGTCACGCTGTTTTTGGGGAGCGTAACCGCAGCAGCCGCGGTTCCGGGAGTTATGGACGGATTGGGCGGAATCATTATCACGATCTTTCTTGCCTACTGTGCAATCATTGTGGTCGCGCAGCTTTTCTCTGCACTTTTTGCCGTTCAGCAGATCATAGAAGGCTATTTCGAGAAGAAAAAGACTTCCAAGCGCGTCGAGCTGCGTTGACCCGGCGACGGGAGACTCTTTCAGAGGGAGGATTAAAGTGCATCGCAACATTAGAAACCTTACTTTTCGGCTGCTGGCCCTGGCTGCGTTTTTTGCGCTGGCCATGGTGTCTGCCGTACAGGCAATGGAATCCGAGGATTGCCTGATGTGTCATGGTGACGCCGACATGGTCGGTGACGCTCTGGCGATTGACGAGGCGAAGTTTGCCGCGACCCTGCATGGGGAGATGGGCTGTACTTCCTGCCACATGGGAGTCTCTGATTCCCACCCTGATGACGGCGTTGCTTTGGATAAAGTCAGCTGCAGCGATTGCCATTTCGATGTGGAGCAGGAATACAATGCCGGCATTCATTCCGGTATGGCCGGTTGCAACGACTGTCATGATCCGCACGCCGCACTGGCGCCGACGGAGGTTTCCGGTTATGACATGAATGCCATGTGCGCCAACTGCCACATGATCTCCAATACCATTGACAGCCACGAGCGCTGGCTGCCTCAGGCTGGCCTGCACATCGAAGCGGTGCCCTGCATTACCTGTCACACCGGTTCTGAGGATGTGGTCATCACCTGGTACCTGGTCAAGCAGAAGAAGGCCTACGGCGATTTTGTGCTGGTGACACCAGAAGAACTCAGCCGCCTGGCGGGAGACAGCGATATTTTTTCACTGATCGATACTGACGGTAGCGGAAAAGTCTCTCTTGAAGAACTTAAAGCCTTCAACTCCAGCCGTGAATATCGTGACCTGCATCTGGTGGGGATGATGACGCCGGAAGAGGTCAGCCATGATTTCCAGATCCTCGACAACCGCTGGGACTGCACCTTCTGCCACGCCTCCGGGCCCCAAGCCAGGCAGGTGAGTTATGTGGCCTTCCCGCAGGATGACGGGACGATTGCGCGCCTCGGTGTCGAAAAAGGCGCCGTCCTGGATGCGCTGAACGGCACGCCCAACTTCTACATGATGGGTGCCACCCGCAACAAGACCATGAACATTATCGGCGCGTTGATTATCGCCGGTGGCCTGGTGATGCCCATCGGCCACGGCACCATGCGGTTTCTGACCCGTAAGAATCGTCAGGGAGGAGGTCATTAAAGTCATGGCTCGCAAACAATACATCTATCTGCAGCCGACGCCGGTTCGAATCTGGCACTGGCTCAATGCTTTCGGATTTATCGCCCTGATTCTGTCGGGCATCCAGATTCGTTTTCCTGAGAATGTCAATATTTTCGGCAGCTACCGCGCCGCCATCGAACTTCACAATACGGCCGGCATCGTGGTGAGCATCTCTTTCTGCCTGTGGCTGATCTATTACCTGGTTCTCTCGCGCAAGCTGGTGAAGCTGTATGTGCCGACCAAAGATGATCTTTCGGGTGGACTGGTGCGCCAGATGCTGTTCTACTTCTTCAACTACTTCCGCGGCAAGCCCAACCCGCACCATCCCACCCCGGAGGAAAAGTTCAATCCCCTGCAGAAGTCGGCCTACCTGGTCATCATGATGGTTCTGGTGCCGCTGGTGATTCTTTCCGGATTGCTGCTGCTGAATCTCGG